>NZ_DASQIX010000090.1:0-66804 GCF_035631355.1 Alloacidobacterium sp. | reverse complement strand
GGACGCGGCGGACGTGGTCCTCTCGCTGGACGCGGATTTCCTCTCCGGCTCGCTGTATCCGGGTTTCCATCGGCTGGCGAAGGACTACGCCAACAAGCGCCGGTTTGAAGGCACGACGGAGATGAACCGCCTCTATACCGTCGAGAGCTGGACAACGACAACCGGCCTCAAAGCCGAGCACCGGCTGGCGTTGCGGGCAAGCGATATCGCTCCCTTTGCAGATGCGCTTGCGGGCACGCTCGGGTCAGGAAGTGCAAGCTACAACGGATCGGATGACGCGAAGAAGTTTCTGGCGGCTGTAGCGAAGGACCTGAAGGCAAATGCCGGCAAGTGCGTCGTCATTCCCGGCGAGCACCAATCACCGTCCGTCCATTTGGCTGCCATTGCCATCAATCAGGCGCTGGGCAACGTTGGCAAGACAGTCGTCTACACAGAGACGGTGAATCCACTGCCCACCATCCAGAACGATGATCTGAAGTCGCTGGTCGCCGACATGAACGCGGGCAAGGTGGACTGGCTGGTCATTCTCGACAGCAATCCGGTTTACGCGACGCCCGCCGACCTGAAATTTGAAGAGGCGCTGGGCAAGGTCAAGACCATTGTCCATCTCGGTTCGCACGTCAACGAGACGACCCCCCATGCGCACTGGCATATCAATAGCGCGCACTATCTCGAAAGCTGGTCGGATGCGCGTGCCTACGATGGCACTGTTTCGATCGTGCAGCCCATGATCGAGCCCCTCTACGGCGGACACACGGCGCACGAGATTGTCCAGGCCATGCTCGACAATCCCGACATGTCGGCCTACGACGCAGTCCGCGAGAACTGGCGGCAGCAGCTTTCTGCCAAGGGCGACTTTGAATATAACTGGCGCAAAGTCCTGCACGACGGATGGATTGCCGACACCGCATTCCAGCCCAAGAGCAGTGGAGAAAGCAAGGCTTCCTCGGAAGGCGGGCATAACCAATTTGGCGATCTTCCTGGAACGGCCAGAACCAGTTCGAATGGAAGCGGAACTGATACGCTCGAAATTGTCTTCCGCCCCGACTACAACCTCTACGACGGCCGCTACGCCAACGTAGGCTGGCTGCAGGAACTGCCGCGTCCGGTGACGAACCTCTCGTGGGACAATGCGGCGTTGATGAGCTACGCCACTCTGGTCAAGAACGGCCTCGCGGAGCATGACATTGTTGAAATCAGCGCGAACGGCCTCAAAGTTACGGCTCCGGTTCTTGCTGTTCCCGGCCACCCGGACAACTCGATAACCCTGACCCTAGGGCAGGGCCGCAGCCGCGCAGGCCGCGTGGGCAGCGGTTATGGATTTAACGCGTACGCCGTCCGCAGCTCCGATGCGCCTTTGTTCACCAGCGCAAGCCTGCGCAGGACCGGCGAAACGTACGAATTCGCGGTCACCAAGAGCCATTACATTGACCACCGCGCCATCTCGCATGGCGGCGATGGCAGCGGGACACACTCGCTTGAAGGAAATGAGGCCGTGGATCGCGGCATTGTCCGCTACGCCACGCTCGAAGAGTTCAAGCAGAATCCTAACTTCGCGCACGAAGGCCTGGGTAAGGACGTCCCCGACACCACGACCAGCATGTTCCCGGCCTATCGCTATGACAAGAACGCCTGGGGCATGTCGATCGACATGAACTCGTGCGTTGGTTGCAACGCCTGCGTCCTGAGCTGCTACGCGGAAAACAATATCGCTGTTGTCGGGAAACATCAGGTGCAGGTCGGGCGCAACATGCAGTGGCTGCGCATTGACACTTATTTTGAAGGTGATCTGTCGGCGCCGCGCGCGCACCTTCAGCCCATGACCTGCCAGCAGTGCGAGAATGCCCCGTGCGAGCAGGTGTGCCCAGTTGGCGCGACGGTGCACTCGCCCGAGGGCCTCAACGTGATGGTCTATAACCGCTGCGTGGGCACCCGCTACTGCTCGAACAACTGCCCATACAAGGTGCGCCGCTTCAACTTCCTGCTCTTCTCCGATTATGAAACCGAAAGCCTGAAGCTGATGCGCAACCCCGACGTCACTGTCCGCAGCCGCGGCGTGATGGAAAAGTGCAGCTACTGCATCCAACGCATCAACGCTGCCAAGATCGAGGCGGACAAGGAAAACCGTGAGATCCGCGACGGTGAAATTGTCACCGCCTGTCAGCAGGCCTGCCCGACCAACGCAATCGTCTTTGGCAACATTAATGACCGGTCGAGCAGGGTCCGCAAGCTTAAGGAGCAGACGCGCAGTTATGGCGTGCTCGAAGACATCAACACGCGACCCCGCACCACTTACATTGCGGAAGTATTGAACCTGAACCCTGAACTGGCCGAAGCGTAGGCCCCTTGGAACGGTGAACTGGAAACGGTTAAGAGGTTGAACGGAATATGGCAACCAGAGATGTACCAGTAAACGATCCGATGCTGGATCCGATCACTGGGGAACGCCGGGTGATAGCGCCCGGGCACACTTTCAAGTCGATTACCGAGAAGCTCGCGGGCATCGTGCTGACCAGCCATACGCCTCTGGGCTGGTGGGGCGGGTTCATGATCGCAGGCGGCGGGGTCGCGCTGCTTACGGTCGCCGTCACCTGGCTCTTTTTGAAGGGCGTCGGCATTTGGGCCATTACCATCCCGGTAGCCTGGGGCTTCGCCATCATCAACTTTGTGTGGTGGATCGGTATCGGCCATGCCGGAACGCTGATCTCAGCCATTCTGCTGCTCTTCAAGCAAAGCTGGCGCAACTCCATCAACCGCTTTGCCGAGGCGATGACCATCTTCGCCGTGGTCTGCGCCGCCATGTTCCCGGTGATTCACACAGGCCGTCCATGGCTGGGGTATTGGCTCTTCCCGTTGCCGTTCACCATGAACGTGTGGCCGCAGTTCCGCTCGCCGCTGCTGTGGGACGTCTTCGCGGTCTCGACATACGCCATCATCTCGGTCGTGTTCTGGTACATGGGCATGATCCCCGATCTGGCGACGCTGCGCGACAACGCGAAGTCAAAGTTCGGGCAATTTTTCTACGGCATGATCTCGCTCGGCTGGCGCGGCTCGGTGCGGCACTGGGTCCGCTATGAGACGGCTTCGCTACTGCTGGCCGGTCTCTCTACGCCGCTCGTGCTCTCCGTGCACTCGGTCATCAGCTTCGATTTTGCTGTAGCACTCCTGCCCGGCTGGCATACGACCATCTTCCCGCCTTACTTCGTCGCCGGCGCGGTTTATTCGGGCTTCGCGATGGTCATTACGCTGGCCGTTCCGATCCGCAAGTTCTACCACCTCGAAGACATCGTCACCATCCGCCACCTCGACAACATGGGCAAGGTCATGCTGGTGACCGGCCTCATCGTCGCCTATGGCTACTTCATGGAAGCTTTCATGTCGTGGTATTCGGCCAGCCACTGGGAATACTTCATGATATGGAACCGCATGTTCGGGCCGATGGGCTGGGCGTACTGGACGCTCATCACCTGCAATATCGCCCTGCCGCAACTGATGTGGATCCGCAAGTTCCGGTCAAATGTCCTGCTCATGTTCATCATGTCCTTCATCGTGAATACGGGCATGTGGTTTGAGCGCTTCGTCATCATCGTCATCAGCCTGACGCGCGACTATCTGCCATCTTCCTGGGGCACATACAATCCCACCCGCTGGGACTATGCGACCTTTATCGGAACGCTGGGTCTGTTCACGTTTCTCTTCTTCCTCTTTATCCGCCTGCTGCCCATGATTCCCATGTCTGAGCTGCGTATCCTGCTGCCGCAGGCAAGAATCCACCCCAAAGACGAATTGCTGCCGGAGGCTGGTGACTAATGAAAGTCCAGGAAGGAACCTACGGACTGCTGGCCGAGTTTGAAACGCCGAGCGACCTGGTGCGCGCCGCGCAGGCCGCCTACGATTCAGGCTACCGGCGCATGGACTGCTACACGCCGTACCCCATTGAGGAAGCGGCGGCGGCGATCGGTTTCCATCGCGATAACGTGTCACTGATCTGCCTCATCGGCGGACTGCTTGGCCTTGTGGCCATGTTCGGGCTTGAGACGTGGATCTCGGTCTGGGCCTACCCCATCAACTCCGCTGGTCGCCCGTTCTACTCCTGGCCAGCGTTCGTCGTGCCCGCGTATGAATGGACGATTCTCTATTCCGGCCTTTCAGCGTTCTTCGGAATGCTCGCCGCCAATGGGCTCCCGCAGGTCTACCATCCGCTGTTCAATGCGCCGAATTTCCGCGGCGGCGCAACATCGGACAAGTTCTTCCTTTGCCTGGAATCGACTGACCCGAAGTTTGATGTGACCGAATCGCGGGCGTTTCTCGAAGGCTGTAAGCCGGCCTCCATTGTGGAGGTGGAGTATTAAGACGATGAGTCAAATCCGCAAGACGGCCTTGTCTCTTGGCGCATTTGCCGCAGTCGCACTGCTGGCCGGTTGCCGCCAGGACATGCACAATGAGCCGAAATTTATTCCCCAGCGCGGCACCGATTTCTTTGCCGATGGGCGCTCCGTGCGGCCCCAGGTGGACCACACGGTGGCGCGCGGGCAACTGGATCAGAACGAATATTTTTATACCGGCCTGCTGAACGGCAAGGAGCAGGATGCGATGCCCTTTCCGGCCACGATGACCGTGCTTGAGCATGGGCAGGAGCGCTACAACATCTACTGCACGCCATGCCACTCGCGCGTGGGCAACGGCGATGGCATGATCGTGCAACGCGGCTACAAACCTGCCGGCAACTACCACGATTCGAAGCGCCTCTCGGAACCTCTGAGCCACTACTTCTATGTCATGACCAACGGCTACGGCGCCATGCCGGATTATTCGGAAGAATTGACGCCTGCCGATCGCTGGTCGATTGCCGCTTACATCCGTGCGCTGCAGTTAAGTCAGAACGCGAAAGAGTCGGATGTCCCAACAGGCGAGAAAGTCCAGAACCTGACCGACATAGCCGAGCAGCAGGGATTGCCAGCGAGCTTTGCCGGGCCGTGGCCCATCGCCCAGAACACCAATGTGCAGGCGTTGCCGACAGTGGGAGAGGCGGCCGGCGCTCCGGCGGAAAACCCAAAAACTCCAACACTGACGCCCCAGCCTGCTACAGCGGCAGGCGCGAAAAAAGGCGAAACGACCGCGCCTGAGACGAAGAAATAAGGACCGGAACGAATGGCACACGATCATCACGCGAAAACATTACCCGCCGACCTTTCGGCGCCCGCCTTTGTCGATGGCTGGCGGCGCAAGGCGCTCATCATCGGCATAGTGTTTTCTGTTCTCGGCGTCATCCTCGGTTTTCTGGCCGGGGACGGCTGGAACCACTTCCTGCGAGCCTGGCTTCTGGGCTTCATGATCTGCTTCGGCTTCTGCTGCGGCGGCATGTGCCTGCTGATGACGCAGTATCTTTCTGGCGGCAAGTGGGGCCTGCTGATACGGCGCCCGCTTGAAGCCATGACACGTACGCTCCCGCTGGTCTTCGCCTATTTCCTGCCAGTCGGGATCTTCGGCGTCACTTTTGGGCAGCTTTATCTGTGGGCCCGCTATCCGGACGCGGAAGCCGCGCTAAAGAACCATCTCGTCACGCCCGAACAGGCGCACGCCATTCTCTGGAAGAAGCCGATGCTCAACCCCACTACCTTCTGGGTGGTGTCGCTGCTGATCTTCGGTAGTTGGGCGCTCTACATATTTCTTCTCAACCGCTGGTCCCTCCAGCGCGATGCTGACACTGCCCCTCATGTGCCTTACTGGCAGGTGAAATTCGAGAACCTGAGCGGCTTTGGTGTCCTGCTCTATACTCTTACGCTGACGGCAGCCTCAATTTACTGGGTCATGTCGCTCGACCCCACATGGTACTCGACGGTTTATGGTCTGCAATATCTTGTCGGCCAGGCCTATGGAACCCTTGCGCTGGCGATTATCACCATCATCGGCCTCTCGAAAGCGCAGCCGATCAAGACTGTTCTTCGCGTAACTGAGCAGCATGATCTCGGCAAGCTTTGCCTCGCCTTTACCATGCTGAATATCTATCTTGCCTTCGCCTCGTTCCTGATTATCTGGTCGGGCAACTCGCCGGAAGAAATTCCCTGGTACCTGGACCGCATTCGCGGCGACTGGGGCGCGGTGGCGACGCTCGATTTCGTCTTTCACTGGTTGCTGCCCTTTACGTTGCTGCTCTCGCGCGACCTCAAACGCATCAAGAGCCGGTTGGTGGTCTGCTGCTGCATCATGATCTTCGCCCGGTGCTGGGACATGTGGTGGCTGATCGAGCCGAACTTCAAGGACGCGGCCCGCAATCTGCACTTCAGCATCGGCATTCTTGAATACGCCGTGGTGCCGGTGGCGCTGATTTCCTTCTGGATGGCGAACTACTTTACAAACCTGAAGACCCGGCCGCTGGTGGTTACCAACGATCCGCACGTGGCAGAGATTCTGGAGCCCGAACATGCAACAGCATAGCGAGCACGAATCGCACGACAAAGATAGTTCCGTTCGGGAAGGCTACGAACTAACCGACGTAAGCGTCCAGGGGATCATCGTCTTCCTGGTGGGCCTGGCGCTGTCGCTCGCCGTCTTCTTCGTCCTCTGCTTCGGCATGGGCAAGGTCATCAACAATGCCCTGCAAAAGCGCGACGGGCCGCCGAACCAGTGGAACCAGGCTAACTTTCCGGTAGGGAAGACCTACCACATCCAATCCGATCCGGCGATTCAGCAGAAACAACTCAATCAGTTGACGCATGCCTTTCCTACGCCGCGTCTACAGGATGATGACGGCAACCTCGACACGGCTGACCTGCACGCCCGCGAAGACCTGCTGCTGGATAACTACAGTTGGCTTGACCGCTCGAAAGGTACGGTCCGTATTCCCATCGAGCGCGCCATGGAACTGATTGCACAGCGCGGCCTGCCGGTTGAGCAGCCGCCGCAGCCGGTTGAACCGCTGATGGCCGGCGACAAGGCTATCTCCATAAAGGCCCCGCTGACAGATGGCTTTGCGCGCACGGCCTATGAGCAGGAACTTCGTGAAAGCAGAACGCCGGGAGAACAGTCCTCGGCCAAAGTGAACAACAACTAGGAGCGGGATCCGGCGGCGTGAAACACCGCCAAAAGCGGACTAGCATAGAAGCAATGCAGATGTCAGAAACAATCCGGAAGTCCAGAACGGCAACCGCCGCATTGGCGCTTGCCGCGGGACTTGTGCTCGCGCTCTCGACCGCTTCCGCGCAAGTTTCGCCCTATGGTGAAAAGCAGATGGGCGAGCCTGCGAGCGACCAGTTGCCCACGGTCCTGAAGAAGGCCACCATCGTCCAGAAGCTCAATACGCAGATTCCGCTCGATGGCCAATTTGTCGACGATACCGGCCAGACCGTCCGGATGGGCGATTACTTCGGCAAGCGGCCCGCCATCCTGTCACTGGTCTATTACAACTGCCCCATGCTGTGCTCGGAAGAACTGGACGGCTTGGTCAGCGCGCTCAAAATGGTGAAGTTCAAGCCGGGCCGGGACTTCGACGTGATCGTCGTCAGCATCGACCCCAGTGAAACCCCGGAACTTGCTGCCCAGAAAAAAACCTTCTATCTCAAGCGCTACGGTCATCCGGAGACGGCGAACGGCTGGCATTTCCTTACCGGCGGGGAGACAGCGATAAGCGCTCTCGCGAATGCGACCGGCTTTGGCTATGTCCGCGTTCCCGGCCCCGATGGCAAGATGACGCAGTTTGCCCACGCCAGCGCCATCCAGTTGCTGACTCCTGACGGCAGAATTTCGCAGTACTACCTCGGCGTCGAGTTTTCGCCGAATGATTTGCAGCTTGGGCTGGTGGAGGCGTCAGACCACAAGATCGGCTCGCCGGTCGATAACATCCTGACCTACTGCTACCACTATGACCCGATGCTGAACCGGCACAGCCTCATCATTGCGCGCATCGTGCAGCTTGGCTGCCTGGTGACGCTGCTTTGCCTGGGCAGTTTCATGATTGTGATGTTCCGACGTGATCGGAAAAGAGCCAAGACCACGTCGGTTCCAAACTGGAAAAACGCGATCGGATAAAAGAGAACGATGCATTTCATCAGTCCAGTACTTTGGCAGTTCCTAGAGAAGTTTCTCAGCCGCTTCCCGCTGTTTCCCCCAGAGGCGTCGAGCATTGCTCCGTATGCTGACACGTTCTTCTTTTTCCTGCTGCTCATTTCCGCGTTTGGAACATGTGTGGTCATCGCGATGGTGGTCTCTTTCTCCATCCTCTATCGCAAGGAAAAGCATCCGGTGGCGACGCAGATCGAGGGTTCCACGCTGCTGGAGACGACCTGGACCATCATTCCTCTGGCCCTCTTCCTGATCTGCTTTGTCTGGGGCGCGCTGCTCTACTTCCGCATCTATAACCCGCCCACCAATGCCATGAATATCTACATCATCGGCAAGCAGTGGATGTGGAAGGCCGAGCATCCGGGCGGACAGCATGAGATCAACGCTCTGCACGTCCCCACCGGCAGAGCTGTACAACTCACCATGATTTCGCAGGACGTCTTCCATAGCTTTTCCATTCCCGCTTTCCGCGTAAAACGCGAGGTGATTCCGGGCCGCTACACCACGGTATGGTTCACGGCCACTAAACCGGGAACGTATCACCTGTTCTGCACGCAGTACTGCGGCACGCTTCATTCTCAGATGATCGGCGAGGTTGTTGCCATGACGCCAGATGACTTCCAGCGCTGGACAGCAGGCTCGACCAGCGGTGCATCGCTTGCCCAGAACGGCGAGCGCCTATTTGCCAGCCTTGGTTGCGCTTCCTGCCACTCCGGCAGCCCCGACGCGCACGGCCCAAGCCTGGCGCAGGTCTACGGCAGCAAGCTGCAAATGTCCAATGGCTCTTTTGTTACTGTTGACGACGCCTTCCTGCGCGACACGATTCTGAACCCGACCATGCACCAGGTAGCCGGGTATGCGCCGATTATGCCGACATATCAGGGACAGGTCAGTGAAGACGGTCTCATCAGCCTTGTTGAATACATTAAGAATTTAAACTCGAACTATCGTGTCCAGCAGACGCTGAACACAAGCCAGGTCCAGACTGTTGCTCCAGCGGCGGCCGGGACAGGGGTGGTGAACAAATGAGCACAAGTATTGTCCTTCCAGACCAGCAGACGGCGAAACTGCCCCAGCGGTCTTTCCTGAATAGCGAGTACGGACTCAAGAGCTGGCTGCTAACGCTCGACCATAAGCGCATCGCCATTCTCTATCTGTTCAGCACAGTCTTCTTTTTCACCATCGGCGGCACAGCGGCGGCGCTGATCCGGCTCAATCTGCTGACACCCGGCGGCGAGCTGGTGGCGGCGGACACTTACAACAAGCTGTTCTCCATCCACGGCATCATCATGGTGTTCTTCTTCCTGGTGCCGATTGCCCCGGCGGTGCTGGGAAACTTCCTCATCCCGCTCATGATCGGCGCAAAGGACGTCGCTTTTCCCAGACTCAATCTTCTTAGCTGGTACCTCTTCATCACCGGCGGCTGCATTGAGCTTTACGCCATCATCTGGGGCGGGATGGACACCGGCTGGACCTTCACCACGCCCCTCAGTACGCACTATGTAAATACCCATGTGATTGGCGCTGCCATGGGCATATTCGTGGCCGGGTTTTCGTCCATCCTCACCGGCCTGAATTTCATTGTGACCATCCATCGACTGCGCACGCCGGGCATGACCTGGTTCCGGCTGCCGCTGTTCATCTGGTCGTACTACGCCACCTCGATCATCTTTGTGCTCGCCACTCCGGTCATCGCCATCGCGCTGGCGCTCATCGTGCTCGAGCGCACCATCGGCATCGGCGTCTTTGACCCGGCCAAGGGCGGCGACCCGCTGCTTTTCCAGCACCTCTTCTGGTTCTATTCGCATCCCGCTGTCTACGTCATGATTCTGCCCGGAATGGGCGTGATCTCCGAGGTTGTCGCCTGTTTCAGCCGCAAGCGAGTCTTCGGCTACACCGCAGTCGCATTCTCCTCGGTGGCCATCGCCGTCTTCAGCTTCTTTGTCTGGGCGCACCACATGTTCATCATGGGCATCTCGAACTACTCCGCGCTTGTCTTTTCCCTGATGACCATGCTGGTGGCGGTGCCTTCGGCAATCAAGATCTTCAACTGGTCAGCGACCATGTACAAAGGGGCGGTCAGCTTTGACACGCCCATGCTCTATACCTTCAGTTTCATCGGCCTCTTCACCATCGGCGGACTGACCGGGGTCATGCTGGCCTCGCTGGGCATGGACATCCACCTAACGGAGACCTACTTCATTGTCGCCCACTTCCACTATGTCATGGTGGGCGGCATGGTCAGCGCGTTCATGGCTGGCCTGCACTTCTGGTGGCCCAAGATTAGCGGGCGCATGTATCCGGAAGCCATGGGGAGGCTGGCAGCGTCGGTGCTCTTCATCGGCTTCAACCTCACCTTCTTCCCGCAATTCATTGTGGGCTACCTGGGCATGCCGCGGCGCTATCACTCGTATCCGCCGGAGTTCCAGGTACTCAACGTGCTTTCTACCGCGGGCGCGTCGATTCTGGCTATCGGATACCTCCTGCCGATGGTCTATCTGACGTGGTCGCTCAAATTCGGCAAAATTGCTGGAGCCAATCCGTGGCGCGCGCCCGGCCTGGAGTGGCAGGTACAGTCGCCTCCATTGACCGAGAACTTCCCTGAAATGCCGGTCGTCGACTTCGAAGCCTACGACTTCGAATGGGTCGATAACCATTTTGAGAACGAGGTACAGACCGTTGGATAGCCAGGCGATCGCAATTCCCGCAACCCACAGCGAGCACGAACATTCGCCGCACCTGCATCATCATTTCGCGACGGAGGACCAGCAGCGCGAAGCCTCGAACTTCGGCATGTGGCTCTTCCTGCTCACCGAAATCATGTTCTTCGGCGGAATGTTCACCGCCTATCTCATCTACCGCAACTGGTATTACCCGGCTTTCGTTGCAGGCAGCCACTGGATGATCATCTGGGCGGGCACGCTCAACACCACCGTGCTGATCTGCTCCAGCTTCACAATGGCCATGGGCGTGCACTCAGCGGAAACGCGCAATCGCAAGGCGCTGCTGCGCTATCTTGGGGCCACGCTGTTCCTCGGGGTCGTCTTTCTAGGCATCAAGGCCTACGAATGGCATGATGAATGGGAGCATCATCACGTTCCCGGCTTGAATTTCAGCATCAACGAGTTTACGCACGTCGATCCGCGCTATCCCCAGGACAAACCGCTTGCCGTCGATATGGCTGAGAAGACCCAGTCGTACTTCTCGCTCTACTTCCTGCTGACTGGCGTGCACGCGCTGCACATGCTCATCGGCTGCTCGATTCTGATTTTCATCATCTTCCATGCGTCGCGGGGCGCCTACACCACCGGCCACATGAATTTTGTCGAGAACTTTGGGCTTTACTGGCACTTCGTCGATATTGTGTGGATATTCCTATTCCCATTGCTATACCTGATCAGTCGCCATCAGTGAGGATTTGAACCCTATGATCGAACCGTCACATCAAGAAGTACTCGATACCGAGCCGACGAAGCACGAAGTGCACATCGTAAGCCCGAAGCTCTACGCCATCATTTTCGGGACGCTGCTGTGCTTTACCGCGCTGACCGTCGCCGCTTCCTATCTGGAACTCGGCGTCTTCAATGCCGTCGTCGCTCTCGCTATCGCCTGCATCAAGGCAGTGTTGGTGATTTTGTTCTTCATGCACGTCAAGTACAGTTCGCGGCTGACGAAACTCACCGTCGCCGCCGGTTTCTTCACCTTCCTCGTCCTCATTACCATGTCGCTGACCGATTACGTCAGCCGTGCCTGGGGCCTCTGGTAGATTTCAATTCTCGCTGACAGAGAACGGCGGCCCAAGGCCGCCGTTTTGCTTGCAATGGCGTGAAACACAATCCTGATACAAGCCTTAACGACAGCATACCGGCATCTACTATCAGCAGAAGCATGAATCATATAGATAATCTGCCTTCTTTGTTGCGGCCATACGCTGACAATCCGCGCATCACCATCCGCCGCGCTGGTGAGCCGTTCAAAGACAGCAAATGCGTCGTCTACTGGATGCAGCGTGCGCAGCGCGGCATCGACAATCCGGCGCTTGATCTCGCCATAGCTCTGGGCAATGAGCTTGGATTACCGGTCGTCACCTTTTTCTCCATCATCGCAACCTACCCGCACGCTAATCTCCGCCACTATGCCTTCCTTAACCAGGGTTTGCCGGACATTGAAGAAGACCTCGCTGAACGCAACGTCTCGTTTATCGTGAGGCGTCCGCCAAACAATCAACTCGAGAAGTTCCTGCAAGAAGTTAGCGCGGCGCTCCTTGTCGGCGACGAAAATCCCTGCCGCGAGCCGGAGCGTTGGCGTCGGGTCCTGTCAAGACGAATGCACCTGCCGTTTCTCACCGTCGATGCAGACGTAGTCATTCCGTCAAAGCTCTTTCCCAAGCACCAATACGCGCTTCACATTTTGAAGCCGAAGCTCTACGCCGAGCTGCCAAAATACCTCGTGCTCCAGCCGAAGACTAAAGCAGACCATGAGTGGAAGCGCCCAGCGCGTTTTGAATCTATTGACCTCCGAACAGATGTAACGAAAGGCTGGAAAGACTTCGACCGCAGTGTCAGCCCAGTTGATACCTTCACCGGAGGCACTCATGCCGCGCTGAAACGCCTGAAGGATTTTGCCGACGACCGCCTGCATGCGTTTGCCACCAAACGTAATCACCCGGAATCCAATGGCACCAGCCGACTATCGCCTTATCTTCATTTCGGACAGATCAGCCCCATCACTATTGCACTTGCCGCGCAGAGAGCTGTCGCAGAAGGCAAAGCCTCTCCTGCCGCATACGAGGCCTACATCAACGAACTGATCGGCTGGCGGGAAATCTCCGTGAACTTTGTAAAGCATGTCCCTGATTACGACACGCTTGAGTGTGCGCCGGAATGGGCGCAGAAAACGCTGCGCGAGCACGCGCGGGATAAGCGCAATCCCGAATACTCCCTCGAAGAATTGGAGCAGGCAAAAACCTACGACGAGTTATGGAATGCCGCTCAGATGCAGATGGTGAAATACGGCTGGATGCACAATTATCTGCGCATGTATTGGGCCAAGAAGATTCTCGAATGGACTCCGTATCCGGCGCGTGCCTTTGAATACGCCGTCATCCTCAACGATAAATATGAACTCGACGGCCGCGATCCCAACGGCTATGCGGGAATTGCCTGGGCTATTGCCGGCGTACACGACCGTCCGTGGTTTGAGCGCCCTATCTTCGGTACGGTTCGCTATATGTCCGGAGCGTCCACCGGAAAGAAATTCAATTCCCGGCGCTACATCGAGAATGTCGCAGCAGGAAACTGGGCGGGCGATTAGCACGGCCTCTACAGAACCAAAGTAACTTTGCGTTGCGCGGGATTTCACGCATAATGAAGCCACTTTCCGCAACCACGCTACACCACTGGAACGCTTCTGCGTCCCGCGTCTATGGCGCAGAAGCGCTTTTTCTGTGTGTGCGCGGCTTAGGGATACATGGCAACGATTCGCTGGTGGAAGCTGGCCCTCTGGGCATCTATCGTCGCACCTGGTTGCGGATTTCTGGCTGCGCAGCAGTCGGTGCTTACGCCTGCGTGGCGCATTGCACCGCCCCAAACGCAGCGGTCTCGACACTTTCTTTCGCAGCGCGGGCTGAATCGCTCGCGGGAAAAAGTGTCCAACCCGGCCGGTCTTATGCTGGATGCGCGTACACAGCATGAGACGCTAAAAGCCATACCGAACAGCAGCGGCACAACACCTCTTACTGCTCCGTGGACGCCAGTTGGCCCATCCGCAGTCGAAACCGCCAGCTACGGCCTTATCACCGGGCGCGTCACAAGCATCGCCGTCGATCCGTCGGATGCTGGCGGCAACACTGTCTACGTCGGCAGCAGCGGCGGTGGCGTCTGGAAATCCACCAACGCAGCCGGTCCCGCAGGCTCTGTCAGCTTCACTCCCCTGACGGATATGCTGCCCATCTCCAGCGGCTGCAGCACATCGCCGGCACTCTCCTCGCTCAGCATCGGAGCGCTAAGCGTCCAGCCGGATAAAACAGGCATCGTTCTCGCCGGCACCGGCGATCCTAACGACTCGCTCGACTCCTACTACGGCAGTGGCATTCTCCGTTCGGCGGACGGAGGCAATACCTGGTGCCTTATCCCATACTCGGTCGATGAGTTTTACGGCGGGCTGCGCGGATACTCATTTATCGGTCTGGGCTTTGCCGGATTTGCCTGGAGCACGGTGAATCCGCAACTCGTGGTTGCAGCCGTGGCGCAGTCTGCGGAGGGAGCCGCTGTCGGCGCCACTACTGCCAACAGTTTTGCTGGGCTGTACTATTCGAGTGACGCGGGCCAAACCTGGCGGCTGGCAACCATCGAAGACAGTCCAACGCAGGTCATTCAATCCGCGCAAGTCACCTCGACCATCGACCCTGGAAACTCCGCGACCTCGGTCACATGGAATCCCGTCAGGCAGCGGTTCTATGCGGCAGTTCGCTACCACGGTTACTATGAATCATCCGACGGCGTCACCTGGACACGGCTTGCGAACCAGCCGGGCGTCAATCTCATCCCGGCACAGTGCCCGACAAATCCAAACTACATCGGATCCAGCGCCTGCCCCATCTTCCGCGGAACCATTACGTCGCAATCCGTCAGCGGCGATCTCTTTGCCGTCACTGTCGACAGTAACAACAACGATCAGGGCCTATGGCAGGATGTGTGTTCAGCCAATTCCAGCGGATGTGTATCCACCACGGTTACATTTGCAAATCAGATCGCCGACAGTGCCGTTGACACGGGTGGAGGCGCAAATATCCCGCAGGGCGATTATGATTTATCGCTTGCCGCCGTTCCTTCGCAGCAGGACACGCTGCTCTTTGTCGGCGCTCGCGACATCTTCCGCTGCAGCCTGGCCAATAGCTGCGCCTGGCGCAATACAACCAATGTGGATAATTGCGCCGCCGCGCAGGTTGCGCCCTCGCAACACGCCTTCGACGCGACCTTTGGCGCAAATGGCCTCATCTATTTCGGCAACGATGGCGGCTTGTGGCGCACTACGGACGATGTAAGCCAGCAGCAGTCTACCTGCTCCGTCGACGACGCTTCGCATTTCCAGAACCTGAACGGCGGCATTGGCTCGCTCGCGGAAGTCGGAGCTTTTTCGCAGGACCCACAGAATCAGAATGTCCTGATGGCGGCAATGGGCGCGTTCGGCACTGCGGCGCCACAAACCGGCTCAAGCGTATGGACCCAGGTCCTCGATGGTGAAGGCGACACGAACGCCATCGATCCCGAAAATCCGCAGAACTGGTACGCCACGTCCGCGTTTCCGCTGTCCATTAACCTGTGTACGCTGGGGGCCTCTTGCGACAAGGCCGCGTTCGGGCTTCCAGTCATTGGCAGCGCGCAGGTGGGTAATGACAGCTATGGTCTTTTCGGGATCGTGCCCTGGATTCTCGACCCGCAGAACACAGCGAACATGATTGTCGGCACCTGTCGCCTATGGCGCGGACCGGCGGCCAATGGAGCCGCATGGGGCGCAAGCAATGCCATCAGCCCCATGCTCGACAACGTCCAGACCCCATTCTGCGATGGCAATGCGCAGTTGCGCTCGCTTGCCGCATCAGGCAGCCCGAGTGACGCTTCTGGCACTCCCGAACAGATCTATGCCGGAATGTCAGGCAGTCTCGACGGCGGCGCAACGGTGGCGGGTCACGTTTACAGCGCTCCCGTAAGCGACGCAGCGGGAGTCATGCCGGCCTGGACAGACCTGTCTGTCTCCCCGGTCAGCAACAGTCCACTGTCCACATTCAACGCTGCAGGCTTCGACATTTCGAGCATTTATGTCGATCCTCATGACATCACGGGCAACACAGTCTATGTCACGGTGCAGGGCTTCATTGGCAGCGGCATAAATAGCTTTCTGGTGTACTGCTCGACCGATGGGGGAGCTCACTGGTACCAGATAGCGGCCAACTTGCCCGACACCCCAGCCAACAGCATCCTTGTCGATCCGAATGACGCGAACACCGTCTATGTGGCGCTCGATACGGGCGTCTACGTCACTCGTAATATCAATCAATGCATAGACAGCTCACAGGAGTGCTGGAGCGTGCTTGGGACAGGGCTCCCCAACGCTCCGGTTACCGAGTTGCAGGCGCTTAATTACGGCAGTACATCATTGCTCCGCGCCTCCACTTATGGACGGGGTATTTGGGAAATTCCACTGCTGACCGCTGGCAGCACGCCGACCACGGCAACTCTAGCTCCCTCTACGCTCACATTCGCAAGCCAGGCCGTAAACACAACCGGAGCCTCGCAGAACGTCACGCTCACCAATACCGGCACGTTTACGCTAACCATCACTAGTATCACCGTCAGCACGAACTTCACCGAGCAGGACAACTGCATGCAGCCGCTCGCTCCCAACGGCACATGCACGATTCAAATCAGCTTTGCTCCAACCGCTACAGGGCCGCTTAATGAAGATTTGACTGTATTCGGCAATCTTCCCGCGGGTCAGATCACAGCTTCTCTTTCAGGAACGGGCCTAGCAGCGGACAACATCGTGTTGTCGCCCACCAGCATGAATTTTGGCAGTTCGTTAATCGGCACAGCCACTGCGGCGCAGAACATCACGATTTCGAATACCGGCGGCGTGGCAGTCAACCTGAAATCGCCCTCTGTCACAGGCGATTTTCAAATAAGCGCAAACACCTGCGGACCATCGCTCCCGCCGAATTTCGGCTGTACCGTCTCCATCATCTTCAACCCGACAGTAGCGGGCGGGCGCGTTGGCGTATTTTCCATCACCGACGATGCGGACACACAGACCGTGCAGCTCTCCGGCAATGGTCAGGCGGCGGCCACAGCCGTGCTTTCCGGCAATAACCTGAATTTCTCCCAGCCCCAGACGGTCGGAACGAAAAGCAGTCCGCAGCAGGTCCTGCTCACCAACAACGGCGATGTTTCACTTGCCAACATCTCCGTTGCCGTAAGCGGCGACTTTGCCGCCCAAAACGATTGCGGCTCTTTCCTTGTTGGACATGCAAGCTGCGCCATCTCAGTTGTCTTCGTGCCAACGGCGGTTGGCCCCGAGATGGGATCGCTCACTATAAACACTCAGCTTGGCGCCCGGGCTGTCACCCTCTCCGGCACCGGCCTCGCTCCGCCCGGCGTCTCCGCACTGCCCGCCATGCTGAACTTCACGGGGCAGGGCGTTGGCACAACCAGCAATCCGCAAAGAGTTGTGCTGACCAACAATGGCGGCTCGGCGCTTACCGGCCTCACTCTTTCAGTCGGCGGCGACTACGCAATCACCGCCACAAACTGCTCAACTACCCAAACGCTGACTTCGGAAAGCGCTTGTTTTATCGATGTAACCTTTACTCCGACACAAACCGGAACGCGCAGAGGCCACGTTACCGTCAATGCCGCAAATCTCGCTTCTCCTCTGAATGTGGCTCTCTCGGGCGTGGGTGAAGACTTTCAGCTCACAGTCATGGGCCAGTCCTCTGCCGTGATCGTGAGCGGACAGATCGCAACCTACTCCATTCAGGTTGTTCCCGTTAGTGGATCGGCAGGTACATTAACGTTGGGATGCACCGGCGTTCCACCGAGCGCGACTTGTACTCTGAATCCGGCCACTCTGGTTCTCGCCGGCGGCGTCACCGGAAGTGCAACCGTCACTATTCAAACTGGCATAGCAAATACAAGCCCCGCAATCAGGTCTTATTGGCAGAGAGCAGGCATCGCGCTAGCTGCGCTCCTGCCGGGCGCCCTTCTGGGATTCAGGAAGCGCCGTGCGCGGATGCCTGCGTACTTCACCGTTCTAATTGCAACTTCGCTTGGACTTGTTCTGCTCCTACCAAGCGCCTGTGGCGCCCAAGCTAGCGGAGGAGGAACGACAACCACGCCTACTTCACCCACGCAGGGGGTCACAACACCGTCCGGTGTCTATACGCTGAACATCACCGCCTCCGTTCCCGGGTTGCAACGAAATGTCCCCCTAACCTTGACTGTCCAGTAGCTACAGCGTGGGTTAGGATGAAAGTACAACGTTCGCGCTTGAAAAAAGAGACTCGCCAATGGCATGAATCTGTTGTGGATGTGGGTTGATAAAGCGACAATACTTCCCCGTAACCCTCTAGGTGCCACATATTTCATCCCATGTCGGAAAGCTCTACACTGCAAATGGCGCTATGCCAAAGCGTGCTGGTAAATCTTTGACTGATTAAGGAGTAGACACGCGGTCGAGAGACTGTATGCATTATGCGTAAGCGACTGGCTCTTTCACTTTTCTTCTCTCTGCTGGCTGCCGTGCCGCATGCGCATTCCCAGATCACGTCCGGCGAACCGACTCAGGACCAGGGTGAAAGCGCTACCGATTGTTCCGATCCGGTAAATGCGATGTCCGCAGCTTGCAGTTCAAATCTGGGCCAGCAGGGCCAGTATGGGCTGGGCAACTACGGACAGCCAGGCTACGGGCAGACAGGAGAAAGAAACGTCCCCGCCGGCGCCCCCCTAAATACAAGGACATACACCGACTTAGGAAACGCCACAAGCGCATATGCAAATGCCAACCGCTACGTGCTGCCAACGACTGTCCCCGGTCCTCCGGAACCTCTGACCGAATTCCAGAAGTTCGTTGCTGGTACTACAGGTGAAGTGCTGCCCATTTTCGGCGCGAGCCTCTTTCGCAACGTACCCTCGACTTTTGCACCGGTTGAGCAGATTCCGGTAACGCCTGACTACATCATCGGGCCCGATGACGAACTGCGTATACGCGTCTGGGGACAGGTAAATTTCAACGCCGATGTGCGCGTCGATCGCTCTGGCTCGGTCTATCTGCCGCAGATTGGCGCGATTCACGTTGCCGGGCTGCCTTTCTCCGCGCTCGGACAGCATCTCCGCTCCGAGATTGGCCGCGTATTTCGCAATTTCGATCTCACTGTCGATGCCGGTCAGCTTCGCTCGATTCAGGTATTTGTGGTGGGTCAGGCGCGTCGACCAGGATCTTATACTGTCAGCTCGCTTAGCAGCCTGGTCAATGCGCTATTCGCCTCCGGCGGCCCATCAACGCAAGGATCGCTCCGTCACATTCTGCTCAAACGCCAGGGCAAGACCATCACCGATTTCGATCTTTATGATCTGCTGATCAACGGCGACAAGTCGAAGGATGCCCAGCTGTTGCCCGGCGACGTTATCTTCATCCCACCGGCCGGCCCACAGGTTGCCCTGACCGGCAGCGTCCGCCATCCTGCCATTTACGAATTGCATGACGATAGCACCACGCTGCAGCAGTTACTTGCCGACGCCGGTGGCGCCTCAACTACAGCATCCGATTCGCGCATTTCGATCGAGCGCATTCAGAATCACAGTGCTCGCGAAGCCATGGAGGTTTCCTTCGATGCGACAGGTCTGGCGACAACATTGCGCGATGGAGATGTGCTGCGAGTGCTTTCTATCGTGCCACGTTACCAAAAGACAGTGACCCTTCGCGGCAATACGGCCAACCCCGGCCACTTCGCCTGGCATGAGGGCATGAAACTCAGCGATTTAATCCCAGACCGAGACTCGCTGGTGACGCGAGACTACTATTGGCGTCGCGCGCAACTGGGCCTGCCCACGCCGGAATTTCAGCCCTACGTTTCCGGCCCTGTAGAGTATCAACCTTCGAGTTCGATTGATCTCCAATCGCGGCAGGCATATCAGCAGTGGCAGTTACAGAATCGAATGCAACGCCTGCCAAACGGCCAGTATGTTTTTGTAAATCCGCAGGGAACTCAAGGACAGCCCGGCCAGACGGTACCCAATCAGCAAAATTCTCCCGTGAACCAGTACCCGTATGCGCAGGGAAATGTCTATTTGCAAGGGGAACCGCAGTACAGCATTCTTCTGCCATCGACTGGTCAACAACAAGCGACAGACTTGGGTGGAACATCAGCGTCTGGAACAACTGCGCAGCAGCCGCAGCAGCAACAACAACAATCCCCCGGCCAGGTTCCCTCTGGTCCTGCCATACTCAATCCTTCACAGATGGCCAGCAGTGGCAGCTTGGCCGGACGACAGACTCAGATCATTACCCAAAATACGGAATCGGCGTTTCGAAAGAATGATGTGAAGTTGTCGGCGCCCGAGATCGACTGGAATTATGCTGTCATAGACCGCACCGACCCAGTTACTCTCAAGACTTCATTGATTCCGTTTAATTTAGGGAAACTGGTCCTAGAGCACGATCCCTCGCAGAATCTCACTCTTGATCCTGGCGACGTGGTGACGATATTTTCCCAAGCCGATATTCGTGTTCCCGTTGCGCAGCAGACAAAATTCGTGCGCCTGGAAGGCGAGTTCGTCAACTCAGGGATTTACAGCGTGCTTCCGGGCGAGACTCTGCGCCAGCTCATCGTGCGCGCTGGCGGCCTGACTCCAGGCGCATATCTTTACGGATCCGAATTCAACCGCGAATCAACGCGCGTGCTGCAGCAGCAGCGCATCGACGAATACGTGCAGAATCTGGAATTGGAGATCCAGCGAGGGGCGATCGCAGGTGTCGCTTCTTCAGTCAACGCTCAGGACGTTGCGGCCGCCAATGCAGCTGCGACGGGTTCGCGTGAACTGCTAAACAGGCTGCATCAGTTGCGGGCTACCGGACGCATCGTGCTGCACCTCAATCCGGACAGCGTCGGCGTGGACAGCCTGCCAGATTTATCTCTCGAAGATGGCGATGTCTTTATGGTGCCCCCTGCCCCCGCCACGGTGAACGTGGTCGGGGCAGTCTATGACCAGAATTCCTTCATGTATCTACCCAACCATCGTGTGGGTGACTACCTCAAAACCGCTGGCGGGCCGGGACGAGATGCCGATAAAAAGCATATGTTCATTATTCGTGCTGATGGCTCTGTGATCAGCAAGACGACAGCGAATGGATTATGGGGAAATACTTTTGAAGCAGCGCGCATGAATCCTGGTGACACTGTCGTAGTACCGGAGAAGACGTTCAGGCCGACGGCACTTCGTGGCCTGCTTGACTGGTCACAACTCTTCTCTCAACTGGCTCTTGGAGTCGCGGCAGTCAGTGTAATCTGATGAAATTTGAGTAGCTTCGCTCGATGGCGACATATGTTCTTCGGGGGTGGGAAGGCAACTTTTGGAAAGAGGAAATGGTCCAAGTCAGAAGGCGACGTTCGGGTAGCCACTCCTTTTAGACAACTGTCAATTATTCCAGTTTTCCCATCGGCCATGGGACTGTACCTTTGCTATATGGTTGTTGCGATATCTCTTTTGATGGGCGTTTGGCGCCCGGCATTTTACGGCTAAATTGAACGGCCAGGTAGATTTGTTCCCCAATGAGTTCAGTAACCTAACAACCCAATGAAGTTATTGGCGGATTGCTTCAAAATGGCTTGAATCGGCGCAAGACTTGTATACACTGTACCTTGCTGTACCAGGACCGACCAAATGAACCCATCCTCCGTTCCTTTGCACTCTCGCCCTGCAAGCAGCATAGAGGGGCGTTCCGATGCCTCGATCGACGCAACAAAGTTGCATGCCTTTTCAGGGACGGTTTATAGTCGTGCCTCTGCCTATCAACCGCTGGAAGCCCAGGCATGGAGCCTCTCGGACGGCAAGCGGCTCTTTGATCTAGTCTGTGCCAGCGTCGGCTTCGTCGTCTTTTTCCCTTTCATGGTAGTCATTGGCTTGGTGGTTGCCGCCACCTCACCCGGCCCCGTTTTCTTCCGACAGAAAAGAACGGGTCGGCTGGGTTCGCTGTTCACGATCTATAAATTCAGAACCATGATCGCTGAGGCCGAAAATGGCCCCTGTATTACCGTGCAGGGCGACTGCCGGATCACTCCTGTAGGTGTCCTTCTGCGCAAATTCAAGCTTGATGAGCTCCCACAATTCGTCAACGTAATCAAAGGAGACATGAGCTTCATCGGGCCGAGACCAAAGCTTCCACACCATGAAAGTCTGCACATGCCATTCCGCCCTGGCATTACAGGCGCGGCCACGCTTGCCTTCCGCTGCGAAGAAGAACTCCTGCGCCATGTCCCGACGCAGGACCTTGATCTGTATTATGCTCGCACGATTAAGCCCCTCAAGGCGAAGCTGGACTGGGAATACATGCAGCGCGCTACCTGGTGGTCTGATCTTGGCCTGCTCTGGTGCACGCTGACGGCGTGCCTCTCCTCCCGCAGCGTGCCTTCGCCGGTGATTGAGTTTCCCGGGCAGGTATAACTCCAGACGCAAAACAGGACCGGCCTTTGCCACTATACTTTAAGTAAGGCGAAGCAATTCCCTTGCATGAGGAAGCGCATTGGTATGAGTGATTCCCCAACTGTATCTGTCGAAGATGTCCGGCGAGTAGCCGGGCTGGCCAATCTTGAGTTGACTGCTGACGAGGAAGTCCGCATGTTACGCGATCTGAACGCGATCCTTGGGCACGTGTCTCAGTTGAACGAGCTCGATACCGCGGAGGTGCTACCCATGGCACAGGTCAGCGAGGTAATAGGGAACAGCCAATTGCAGGAGGTGCTTCGCTCCGATGAAACGCGGCCCTCACTCGACCGCGACCGCGTCATGGCCGGCGCACCCGAAACAAACGGTGCATTCTTCAAGGTTCCTAAAGTTATCGAGCGCTAATGACAGTCGAAACAGCAGCAACCAAGCCGCTTTCCATCAGCAACATTCGCGATTCAATTGCGTCGGGCGCACGCAGCTCAAGCTCCTTCGCCGAAGCATGCTTTTGTCAAATCGACGCTCGCGATGCGCAGATTCACGCCTATCTTTCAATCAACCGCGAGCGAGCGCTTGAACAGGCCATGAGTATGGATGGACTTGCTAAGAAAGGCGAAGTGCTGCCTGTGCTTGCAGGCGTGCCCATAGGCATTAAAGACGTCCTGATGGTCGAGGGCCTGCAGGCCACCGCCGGCTCTAGAATCCTCGAAGGCTACCGGGCGCCCTACACAGCAACGGCAGTGAAAAAACTTGAAGCAGCCGGAGCAATCATTCTGGGCAAACTCAACTGCGACGAGTTCGCGATGGGATCCTCAAATGAAAACTCGGCATATGGCCCTGTGCGCAACCCCCATGCGCTGGACAGGGTTCCTGGTGGATCCAGCGGAGGCTCCGCCGCAGCCGTGGCCGCAGGCATGGCCGTCGCTACCCTGGGCACCGATACTGGAGGCTCCATCCGCCAGCCCGCGTCCTTCTGCGGCGTCGTCGGCATTCTGCCTACCTACGGGCGCGTCTCCCGTTACGGCCTGATTGCTTTTGCCTCATCGCTCGACCGGATCGGCCCATTCACAGCAAATGTGCGCGACGCTGCCACCGTTCTCGGCGTCATCGCCGGTCATGACCCGCTCGACGCAACTTCATCGTCTCAGCTTGTGCCTGACTACACCGCCGAAATGGACAAAGGCGTTGCCGGACTGCGCCTCGGTGTTCCCTCTGAATACTTCGCCGAGGGTCTCGACCCGAAAGTTCGCGCCGCAGTGGAACGCAGCATCGATCAACTTCGTGCCGCCGGCGCTGTCATCAAGCCAATCTCGCTGCCACATACGCACTATGCTATTCCGACGTATTACATCATTGCCACTGCCGAAGCTAGCGCCAACCTCGCTCGTTTTGACGGTGTGCGCTACGGTTTCCGCGCAAAGGATTCCGACACACTGTCGGCCATGTATCGCCGCTCGCGCGATGGCGGATTCGGCCCAGAAGTCAAGCGCCGCATCATGCTCGGCACCTACGCGCTGAGCGCGGGGTATTATGATGCGTATTACAAGAAGGCTCAGCAGGTACGACGTCTCCTCGCCGAAGACTTCCTGAAAGCATTCGCCGAAGTCGATGCCATCCTCACGCCGACTGCACCGACACCGGCATTCAGGCTCGGCGAAAAAGCCGATGATCCGGTCTCGATGTATCTTGCCGATATCTACACCGTCACCGCTAGCCTCGCCGGAATATGCGGCCTCTCAGTTCCGTGCGGAAAGTCGCGGGAGGGCCTGCCCATTGGCCTGCAGATTCTAGGCAAGCACTTTGACGAAGCCATGGTCCTTCGCGTAGCGCAGGCAGTTGAGACGCTGCAACAATAGCGTTTTCCTTCTCTGTGGTGAACGTCTAAACCGCCTCTTCGCCCAGCGTGAACCGCAGTTCCCGCGACTCGCTCCATGCCATGCGCAGGCCGTCGGCCACAGGCCTGCTGCCCATCAGACGCACCGCTTTGATGGCGAGAGCCAGGTATGAAGGCGCTTCCTGGCTGGGCCACAATTCCCGCAGCGGTCGAACCACCCCGTTATGATCCGGGTGGAAGACGCGCTCGTCCCAGTAGCGAGAACCCTGCGGAAACTCCGGGTAATCACGGATGGCGTCGAGCGTCGATTCCAGAATGCGGTGCTTCCACGGCCCCGCGTACTGCGGCATGAATAGGACATGGCTGCGGCCCTCGTAACGAATCTCGTGCACAAATTCCGTAAACGTGGCTGCGTTCGACAGGTTCACATTCGCGTTCGGCTCGATCCCATGGCGGTCGCCGCCCGAGATGAGCAGCTTTCCCCATTGCTTCGCCAGTCTTTTCACCGCGCGATTTTCCTCCCAGTGGCGCAGCCCGTTCAACTCCAGCGCATGGATGAATCTGTGATTGGCCTCCATAAAGTTCTGTACCCGCTGCTGGTGTTTGGCATCGCCGATCAGGTAGAGGTCCCACATCGGGTGGTTGAAGACGATCAGCACGTTCGGCAACGCGTGCAGCGCAGCCAGAATCTCAGTCAGGCTTTCATCATTGGGATTGGCCGTATATTCCTCAAAAGCCTTCATCCATGCCGCGCCACTTTCGCTGGGCAGGTTGTGGATGCCGAGATGAAAGGCCTGATCCCCTCCGAAAGGTGCGCTCCACTCAACGGATACCGGTATGTGCCGCGCTGAAGCCACGGTCCTCAGCAGCATCGGTGCGTTGATGTTGTCGTGGTCGGTAATCGAAACCAGTGGCCGCAGCCCAAGTTTGCTCAGGATTTGCCCGCTCTCAAGATCGAATGCCAGACGCGGCGTCAAAGGCGGCGTCCAATATGCGGCTGCATAGTTAACGGGAATGTTGTAACGCTCGCGCGACCGACGCTCCGCCTCACGGAAGATGGGGCGCAATAGCCGGTACTGTGTGCCCAGATTTGCCAGGAAATCCAGCGTCTCCTTCGATTGGTTCGTGTGGCTGTGCAGGGAAACGCCCGTCGAGTACTCCCGGTTAATGCGTGTTTCTTTCCACAGATACGAGATGCGCCGCAGATCAGTCATTTCATCCCCCTGCCCCGCGCAACATGTTCATGTGGCACGGTTTCCGGTTCTCCGCTCCTGATCCCAGTATTGGGGATGCACCATGAATGCGGCATTACGTGTGCAACAAAGGAAGGTCAAATTGCAGGAGGGAATCTAACTGACAAATAAAAGAGGAAGGTATTGGTTGCTGCCGGCCCCAAGTTTGATTCGCATATTCACTTTGTTTAGAATGACTTATGGCAAACGCAGAGGACGAGGTCGCCTCCTTAAGGGCGCGTGCGTGCAATTTCCGGACGTAGCGCGCTATCGTCGGAATCCGAGGGTTGAGCTTCAGTCGTTAGATGGTTTTTCGTCAGGCCATCCTTGAGAATCGCGAAAGCTTCCTCGGGCGTATCGGCGAACTGGAAGAGTTCGCGATCGCGCGGGGATATGGTGCCCCTGTCCACAAGCACATCGAGGTTCACGACACTTTTCCAATAGGACGACCCATAAACAACTACGGTGATCTTCTTGGCCAGCTTCTGCGTTTGCGCCAGTGTCAGCAACTCAAACATCTCGTCGAGCGTGCCGAAGCCGCCGGGAAAGACAACCAGCGCCTTCGCCAGGTAGGCGAACCAGTACTTGCGCATGAAAAAGTAGTGAAACTCGAAATTAAGCGCGGGAGTGATGTACGGATTCGGCTCCTGCTCGAAGGGCAACTTGATATTTAGACCGATGGTCTTGCCTCCGGCCTCATAGGCGCCGCGGTTGGCGGCCTCCATAATGCCTGGTCCACCGCCAGAGGTCACGACGAAGCGATCGCGCCGCGAGCGCAGAGTTTTCGTCCACTCCGTCAGCATAAAGGCAAGCCGTCGCGCGTCTTCGTAGTACCTAGCCATTTCGACGGCAGCCTCGGCGCGGCGCAGTTGCAGTTCACTGCTTGCGCCATCAGGCTTGGGCCTTCTCGCAGGCTGCTCCTCCGGCGGAGCGGGCTGCTGTGAACCAGTATTTTCCAGCAGCTCAAGTTCGTGGCTGGCTACGTCAAGCGCGCGAAAACGGGCCGAGCCGAAGAAAACAACCGTGTCCTGGATGTGCTCGCGGCGAAACCGCGCCAGCGGCTCAGAATATTCCGAAAGAATGCGGATGACGCGCCCTTCCGGGCCGTTGAGAAATGTCGGATTTTCGTAAGCAAGCGCTGCGCTCGCCAGAGGAGAAAGGTTCTTATCGGACATTAAGGCTCACGGTATTCGATCGCGTCGCTGACCGCAATCCAGATATTCAGCAGCCCCAGCCCGGAGACAATGCCCCGAACTGCGCCGTTCGCGGTAAGCCAGGCGATCTGCGGAACGAGGCTGAAGAGATGGTTTTCGTCCCACAGATGCGTCCACGGCAACGCCACAACCAGCAGGCCCAGATACAGCCGCACAATGACACGGAGAAAAAGATCGATCCGCCTCAGCCAGACCGGCGTGCGGTGTTGATTTTCAATTAGCTGTGGCCCAGGTTTCGGAGCGGGTTCGGTCGAGCCGTGTGGTGCGTTGGACGAAAACAGGTTCGGCTGATGCGACATGCGTTTTGAGTGGGCAGCGAAAGGCAGGCGTGCCCAAACTGCTCTTTCCAAAACAGTAACACATGGACTGGGTGGAGGGTGCAGGTCTCAGGGTACAGAGCTCAACGCTCAGCAGGAAGAGATGGTGCCCTTGCGCCCTGAGTGCTGTGCCCTGTTCTACGCTACCGGCACAGCATGGCGCTTCGGTCGGCGGTTCGCTTGGAGAATCTTCTTACGAAGGCGTAAAGACTTCGGTGTAACCTCGACCAGTTCGTCGTCGGCAATAAATTCAATTGACTGCTCAAGGTTCAGCAGGCGAGGCGGTGCAAGTCGGATCGCGTCATCCGCACTGGAGGCGCGCATGTTGGTCAGTTTCTTTTCGCGAACAGCATTCACGTCGAGATCGTTGTCGCGCGAGTGCTCGCCGACCACCATGCCTTCATAGGCTTCGACGCCGGGTTGCACAAAGAGCACACCGCGGTCCTGGAGTCCATCAAGAGCGTAAGCGGTGATCGTACCGGCGCGATCGGCTATGAGCGCGCCGGTGAGACGCTGCGGAATCTCGCCTTGGTATGGAATATAGCCGTCGAAGAGCGAATTCATCACGATAGTGCCGCGCGTCTCAGTGAGCATTTCGCTGCGCAGTCCGATCAGCCCGCGGCTGGGCACGCGGAACTCAAGCCGCACACGGCCCGAGCCGTGGTTGTGCATCTTGGTCATCTCACCCTTGCGTGGCCCAAGGCGTTCGATAACGACGCCAACAAAGCTTTCGGGAATGTCGATGGTGAGATGTTCGACCGGCTCCATTACTTTGCCATCGATGGTGCGGGTTACGATCTCGGGCCGGCCAACCATCAGCTCATAGCCCTCGCGGCGCATCATCTCGATCAGGATGGCAAGCTGCAATTCGCCGCGGCCCATAACTTTGAAGCTGTCCGGGCTGCCTGTCTCTTCCACACGGATCGAGACGTTCGTGAGCAGCTCTTTTTCAAGACGTTCGCGCAGATTGCGCGAGGTCACAAACTGGCCTTCGCGCCCGGCAAAAGGTGAGTTGTTGACCGAGAACTGAATGGCGATAGTCGGCTCGTCAATTACAATCGCCGGCAGCGGGGCGGGGTTCTCAATGCCGGTAATGGTTTCGCCGATGGTGATGCCTTCTACCCCTGCGATAGCCACGATATCGCCAAGCTCGGTAGCTTCGATGTCAACGCGTTTCAATCCAGCAAAACTGAAGAGCTTGGTAATGCGCGTCTTCTGTAGCGAACCATCGCGCTTGGAGATATTAACCTCGTCGCCAGTACGTAGCGTGCCGTTAAAGACGCGGGCAATGGCGAGACGCCCCAAATAGTCAGAGTAGTCGAGGTTCGTGACCAGAATCTGCAGCGCACCTTCGGCATCGCCGCCTGCGGGTGGAATCGCGTTCAGGATGGTGTCAAAGAGTGGCTGCAGATCTGTTCCCGGAGTGGCGGCCTCCGCGCTTGCAAGGCCAAGCTTGCCGTTCGTATAGAGCACGGGGAAGTCAAGCTGGTCTTCTGTTGCGTCCAGATCGATGAACAGATCATAGACCTCGTTCAGCACTTCCTGCGGACGCGCGTCCGGGCGGTCGATTTTATTGATGACAAGGATCGGCTGCAGTCTCGCCTCAAGCGCCTTTGATAGAACGTAGCGGGTTTGCGGCAGCGGGCCTTCCGAGGCGTCGACCAGCAGGATCACACCGTCAACCATCTTCAGCGCGCGCTCCACTTCGCCGCCGAAATCGGCGTGGCCCGGCGTATCGACAATGTTGATCTTCGAGTCTTTGTAATAAATCGCAGTATTCTTGGCGAGAATCGTGATGCCGCGCTCGCGCTCCAGGTCGTTCGAGTCCATCACGCGCTCGGCAACGGCTTCATTGGCGCGGAAGGTGCCGGCTTGACGCAACATGGCATCCACAAGCGTGGTTTTGCCATGGTCGACGTGGGCGATGATGGCGATGTTGCGAATGGCAGTGCTCATGGGCGCAAGTGTCCTCTTCTCTTCCTAGACCAGTGTAGGTAATTTTGTGGGTGGCTGCCTGGCTGGATAAGGTAGGGCAGCAGGAACTTATTTCCTTTACATAGTTTACCAGCAGCGATTGAATGGAACCTGGAATCGGGCCGAGTATCAACCCTGCCTCGTGATGATTTTTGTCATCGCTTGTGTGAACTGAAAATAAAATGTGGATTCCCGTGATGAATAAAACACATAATCAATTAAACAGAAGATCGCTGATGTTAACTGCGGCCATTGTCCTACTCG
This sequence comes from Alloacidobacterium sp., assembly GCF_035631355.1. Lineage (NCBI taxonomy): Bacteria > Pseudomonadati > Acidobacteriota > Terriglobia > Terriglobales > Acidobacteriaceae > Alloacidobacterium > Alloacidobacterium sp. Next base: position 37,692 of record NZ_DASQIX010000090.1, on the reverse strand, counting down.
TTATAAATCCGGCGTTTATAGTCGCACAGGAGCCTGCAACCGCAGGAAGCGGAACTCTTCAAATGGCCAGTGCGCGCGTTTGGTTGAACAAAAGCCTGGATGCCAAGAAAGCCAGACAAGGTGATGCGGTTACAGTAAAGTTGCTGGATGATGTAAAGATCCCGAACTCCAGCGAACTCCCGAAAAACACCATCCTGCTAGGCCATATCGACACGGTGCAGCCATCAATGAACAAGGGCGACTCCGCAATTCAGGTAACCTTCGATAAGGCACAGATGAAAGATGGTCAGCAGCTTCCCATCAAAGTGACAATTATGCAGATATATCCACCTCCGGGTAACGGGATCCCAGGCGGCGGCTCGTTGCCACCAGACCAGCTTGCGCCAACTCCCACTGGGGCAGCCGCCGCGAGAAATCCCGGTTCTGCAGCCCCGCCGCCAGGCAGTCCTACGACTCAAGGAGGGCGGACGAGCGAGGATGTAAATGGAGTGGTTCTCAAAAGTGATGTTCATGAGAGTGCTTCAGGGACGTTTACGTCAAAGGGAAGGAATGTTTATCTGGGTAGTGGAACTGAAATGCAAATGGCCGTTCTTGTCGTTCCAGCAGGCTCGGAGATCAAATAAAAGGTGCACATGGATAGTGCCCAGCGAGATATGTAAAGGCCATATTCGGCAAGCAACGCAGGGCTGACTGAAGTGTTCCCACTGAATAAGACCGGTCGAAAGGAGTTGCCAATGAAGTTAAGCAAAAAAGCGTGGATCCTCACATCGGTACTGGTCTTTGTGACAGGTCTGATATGCGCGCGTGCGCAAGACAGCGATACTGAAAAATCCATTCAGATGGTCGCCGCGCGTGCATCTCTGAGCAAAGGCATCGATGCGAAAAAGGCAAAGCAGGGCGATGCGGTTACCGCCAGGTTGGACGAAGCTGTGAAGATTCCGGGATCTGTGGAATTGCCGAAGAACACGGTCCTGCTTGGGCATATTGACCAGGTGCAGCCTTCGGAAAACAAAAGCGATTCTTCCGTGCAGCTTACCTTCGATAAAGCGCAGTTGAAAAATGGACAGCAGATGGCCATCAAGGCGACCATCATGCGCATTGAGCCGCCGCCAAGCCTGGCGAGAAATCAGGACAATGTCGTCAACTCTTCGCCTATGTCCGGCCAGACCATGCCACCCACTGCCGGAAGTACAAGTGGAAGTTCAGCAGGAAATCCGGGAGGGAGTTCCGGTGGAGGTATGCGCTCTTCTCCGTCTTCTCCTACCCCAGCCCCAGTTCCCAGCCTGCCGTCCAGCTCCGGCCAGTCACAGCAAACACAGCAGAGTATCCCTGACATTCAACTTCACAGCGATATCCATGAGTCGAATTCTGGTGTATTTACCGCGAGGAAGAAGAACGTTCATCTGGACGGCGGCACTGAGATGCAACTTGCGATTGCCGTCATTCCGCCGGGCACTCAGGTCCAGTAGCGCTTCGAACTACTCGTATTTAAGGGATTCGACCGGATCAAGTTGCGCTGCGCGGTTCGCCGGTAGCGTTCCGAAGACGATGCCCACCAGAGTTGAAGTGGCAAGAGCAATAATCACTGACCAGATCGAAATGGGAATGCGGTAGTCGGTGAAAAGACGCGCCGAGATGGGAAACGCAAGTCCCAGAATTGTGCCCACCACGCCCCCGGCAAGCGATATGAAAACCGCTTCAATAAGAAATTGCAGCTTAATCTCGCGCGCCGTTGCCCCGAGCGCTTTGCGAATGCCGATCTCGCGGATGCGCGAGCGAACGGTCGCCAGCATGATGTTCATGATGCCCACGCCTCCGACTGCAAGCGTGACAGCGGTGATAAGAGAAAGCACGACGGTGAGCGCATTCGCAATCGAGGCGGCCGTTGTCAGCAGCGCCGTAAGCGTACTGGCTTTATAAACAGAATTCTTCTGGTGCCGGCTGCTTACTACCTGGACAATCTGTTTCGCAGCCTCTTCCACATCCGTCTTATCGCGAATCGTGAAGAAGATTTGTTTCACGTTGTCCGTGCCTGTGAAGTAGCGGGCAACAGAATAGGGAATAAGAATCGTCTGGTCGGCTATCTCAGACTGCCCAAAAGTATCCACGCTCTCCTTGAACGTTCCGACAATAGTGAAAGGAATGCCGCTGAGGCTGAAACTCTGGTTGATGGCGGCGTCCTGGCTGCCGAACATTTCCTGGGCAAAAACCTGAGTAACGACAGCCACTTTTTCATGGGTGATCTCGTCCTGATCGTCGAAGAAGCGCCCGGACAATACTTTCAGGTTTCGCACCTGCCGGTATTGCGGACTCACGCCAAGCACCAGCAGTTGTTTTTCCTGCCCATTGATGCTGATGCGGTCGTGCATTTCCAGCATTGGCGAGGAATACATGATCGCGGGGACTTGCTCATCCACGGCACGTTCATCCTCGCGCGTCAGGTAATCATTCTGGAAGTTATTGATCGTGCCGGTGCCGCCACCCGAGTACTCGATGTACACCATGTTGGTGCCGATGCTCTGCAGCAGGTTCAGAATGTACTGTTTGCCGGTAAGCCCGATGGTGACGACAAGAATCAGCGATGCGGAGCCAATCACCATGCCCAGCGCCGTGAGCATGAAGCGGACTTTGCTCGTGCGGAAGCTGTCCACCGCCAGCCGCACGATTTCACTCAGGAGCATGGTGCGCTTGGCGCTGGCCAGCGTCTTCTCAAAGGAGACTCTCGACGCCAGACGTGTCGCGACTGGATTCATAGAAGCATTCTGCCACTGCCCGCGATGGCGGCAGGCCCTTTACTTATCGTACGCGGAATTGCCACTCCAGTTGGATGCTTTCCGCGCCGGGTAGATTCTGAGACTGGTTCTCGCATGTCTCCAAACGTTTCATGTTGTCCCTCCAGTAAACATGTTTGCATTCATTGAAATCGACATACGATGCGCGTAAGTTATTGAAGAATTCGGATAAGGCTCCAAAACATCTCTGAATTTTCTTCATTTCTTCCATCTCTGATCGCATGGTTGCCTCAAAGCAAACAGGCGGCAGAATGTTTCCGGATGCAGAGAATGTGTCCTGATGTTGAATTCTGAAAGGGGAAGGGAATGTTCAATCGTAATGGACTAAGGCACAATCGCCGCGACATGCTGAAATCTTCAGCGATGCTCCTGGCCGGCGGACTTATCGGTCAACCACTCAAGAAAGCAGAGGCGGAAAGCGCCCTTAAGAACGTGAATGTAAACTCCAGCCCGTCGACCCTCAAAATTACGGATATGCGTTATGCCGTGATCGTGAAGCCCGGCCCGAGCCCTTGTGTCGTTATTCGCATCGATACGAACCAGGATGTGTATGGTCTGGGTGAAGTGCGCGACATTGCCAACTATCAATACGCTATGGTGCTGAAGAGCCGCATCGTCGGCGAAAATCCGCTGAACATCGATTACCTCTTCGAGAAGATCGCTCAGTTCGGAGGAGGCGCTAGGCAGGGAGGCGGTGTCAGCGCGGTTGAAATGGCGCTGTGGGACATCGCGGGCAAGGTCTACAACTGCCCCGTCTATCAGATGCTTGGGGGCAAGTGGCGCGACTCCATCCGCATTTACGCGGACACGACGGAATCACAAGACCCGCAGGAATATGGCCGCCGCGCGAAAGAGCGCAAGGAGATGGGTCTCACATGGATGAAGATGGACCTGGGCATTGATGTCCTGAAGGGGATACCTGGCACCGTAATGCAACCGGCAGGCTTAAGCCAGTGGGAAGAACATGCTCAACCGCATCCCTTTATAGCAACTGAAGTCACGGACAAAGGCATTGACCGTTTATGCGAATATGTCGCTGCGGTGAGGGAAAATATCGGCTATGACATGCCGCTCTCGATGGACCATCTGGGGCATGTCGGAGTTAAGTCGGCGATCCGGTTGGGTAAGGCATACGAGAAATTCAATCTCGAGTGGATGGAAGATGTTATTCCCTGGTACTACACCGATCTTTTGAAACAGATCACCGAGGCCAGCCCTACCCCGACGCTTACAGGGGAAGACATTTACGAGTTCACCGATTTTGAGACGCTGTGCAAAAACCATGCCGTCACCAAAATTCATCCTGATCTCGAAACATCGGGCGGCATCCTGCGCACGCACAAAGTCGGGGACATGGCGTTTCGCTATGGCGTTCCCATGGCCATGCACTTTGCCGGTACGCCTGTCGGTTGTATGGCGAACGTCCATTGCGCTGCGGCAACCCGCAATTTCCTTGCGCTTGAGAACCACTCGCTCGACGTTCCATTCTGGCAGGACCTGGTCACGGGGATCGACAAGCCCATCATCAACAAGGGCTTCATCAAAGTTCCTGACACACCCGGCCTGGGAATTACTTTGAACGATGATGAAATGAAGCGTCACCTGAAACCCGGCACCGGATATTTTGAGCCGACGCCCATGTGGGACGAAAAGCAATCGTGGGATGACGCGACGTTCAGTTGATGACGGCTTCCGCAAACGAATAGAGGTTCTGATGCTGAGGGGAGAATTCATGAAAAGAGTTCTATCGACCGTCCTGCTTGTCTTCGCAACAGCTGTGGCGCCTGCTTTTTCTCAGGTGAAGATGACGAAAGAGCAGATGTTGTTCTACACATCAGATTGGAAAGGGGAGCGGTTCCCTGATGGCAGACCGAAACTTCCAGACGATTTGCTGAAGCGTGCACTGGACGTTTCCATCGAGGATGTCTGGGACTATCTGCGCGAAAAGGGTTATAGATGCCAATTCGAGGGCGGCTGGCAGGCTTTGCACATTGACAAGCCTTTCGCTGGCCGCGCCCTGACCGCGCAATATATGCCGCTACGACCCGACATGGCCGAGGCTATCAAAGCTGAGGGCAAGGCAGAAGGGCGGGTAAGCTGGACCAACAGTTGGCCAATCAATGAACTTCAGGAAGGAGACGTTTATGTTGCCGATGGTTTTGGAAAAATCATCGAAGGTACGTTGATCGGCTCTAATCTGGGCAGTGGAATTGCGGCCCACACACATGCCGGATTTATTTTTGATGCCGGAATCCGCGACCAGGAAGAGAACCGGGAAATTCCCAACTTGAATGGCTTTTATCGGGGATATGACCCATCAGCGTGGGCCGACATGATATTGACGGCAATCAATGCTCCGGTGCGGATTGGGCGCGCAATTGTGCTGCCCGGAGACCTGGTGCTAGCCAAAACCGACGGAGTGATCTTCATCCCTGCGATTCTGGCCGAAGACGCGATCAGTTCGGCCGAATTCACGAACCTGCAGGATGACTTTAATTTCGAACTGAATCGCTCCGGCAAAAATGGAGGTGAGTTTGAAGGTGGATGGACGCCTCAAAAATACGACGCGCTGGCAAAGTGGGTCGATGCTCACCCTGAAAAACTGAAAATGTCTCGCGCTGAATTCAATTCGATTCTTGAGAAGAGAAAGTCGCGATAAAGCTTAGTTTCCTAATTCGGAGCAGAGCCAGCAGCAAGGTGCTGGAGGCGTTCATTTACGTTCATTAGCGCTCTGGCCTCGTGATAGGCTCCCTTCCACATCTGTCCCTTTTGGGTTGAGACTGGAGTGCCATCGGGCTTGATGAGCGCATACTCACCGCGGAATTGGTGATCAAGCTGGTATTGTTGGATCCAATGCCACTGGAGTTGGAAGGCTTTCCAATAGACGTCAGTTGTGCGTCCATACCGTTCGTGCAAAAGCAGTAGAGTATTCAGCGACTCCATCTGCACCCACCACTCTTTTAGGAAATCATTCGGGCTTCCAATAAAAGGGCCAGAGTGATAGAGACCTCCATGTGTACTGTCCCAGCCATACGCCAGGGCGTGGTCCATCAACATCCGGCCGACTTTCTCAGTGCGATCGCGGTCAGCGGGAGACACCGATGCGCCTGCATGGGCAAGCACTTCTTCTGCTTCATTAGTCAGATAAGTGACTTCAACATCGTGGCCGTACGAATCATTTTCAGGAACGGCCTGCCATGCATTGGTGAAGTAAAGGTTCATAGCGCCGGGTTCGACTGTGATCACGTCGCGTACGAGATGCTGAAGTTCGGCAACGCGGGATCGGAGCACCGGATCAGGCCAGACGCGCAAAAGCTCCGTGAAAGACTCCAACAGATGGATATGCGTGTTCATTGACTTGTAGCCGACTGGAAAACCTCCCGCAGTGGCAACTGTAGCGGCATAGGGCTCCGCCTGCAGAGGAGTGCCATTCCGTGTCAGCCATTCAAAGTAGCCGCCATTCTTAGCGTCATGGGCATGGTCGTCGGTCCAGCGAAACGCACGCTGTGCAAGTTCAAGATCCCGCGCATCACCAGTAGCTTGGTAAGCGGCGGCAAGACCATAAATGCAAAAGCTGATGCCGTAGAGGTGTTTGTGATCAGTGAAGGCCGGTGAGATGGAACCGTCGTCAGCAAGACCCCAGAAGAACCCGCCGTCTTGCTTGTCCCACATCACATTCGCGAGATAGTCGGCTCCGTGGCGCACATAAGGGAGATATTGTTGTCGCAACGCAGGGCGCCGAAGAACAACCTGCGCAGCAACCCATGTCATGCGACCTTGAAATACAGAGAACTTGCCATTGCTCGGAAGAGGAGTCCAGTCGCGAGCGAAGTCGGCATTGAATCCGCCATGGATATTATCGATGGATCGCGGATACCAGACATCGAGTACGTCTGCATGGAGCATGTTTTCCGTCTCTTCTGCGAAGTGCTGGTAGGCAGATTTACCCGCGGGCAGATAAGTGATTAAGTCCGGCTTCGATGGAGAGGGCATTTGTGGATGTAGTGCAGGAACCACCCAGAGCAGCATAACGGTGATAAAGACGCTGTGTACCGTGATCATTATGGAGGCACTCCTATGTGTCTGACCTGCGATCAGACAATGCCTTTGCCTTCTATGATGTGCACATAACGATTTGGAGCAAACTTGCCGAGCTTCTCGATGTGCTTGCTCGGAGCCGGCCAGTGAATCTCAAGCTCATCGATCTGCGCGGCGTCGCCGATACCAAGAACTTCGCGAAGATCATGTGACGAAAGATAGCTGCCGCCATTATTCTTCAGCCTCTCTCTCGTCTTGCTGCCTGCTTTCCAGATTATGCGCGCGCCGATGGCGTCGCGGTTGCAGGCAACGCCCTCCAGCTTCAATCCCAGCCAGTTGTTGGCCTTGGCTGCATTGTTCTTGAGGAGTACCGGCGGCCCGCCATTGACTCCGATAATCACATCCAGAGCGCCATCATTGTCATAGTCGCCCACGGCCAGGCCTCGCGCCGCGAAATGCTTCTGGAACACTGGGCCGGCGCTCTGGCTCACGTTGTGCAGCTTGCCGTCCGCGCCCTGATGATAGAGCAGCAGTGGCTCTTTGTACTTCACCTGCATGGAATAAGAATCGATCATATCGTCCGGATGGCCGTTCGCGAGGATGAGATCTATGGCCCCATCGTTGTCATAATCGAAGTACTTCAATCCCCATCCGCTCATCAGCCGCGTATCACCAGCCACGCCCTCTTTCTGCGCAGCGTCGTGAAATGTTTCATCCTTGTCATTGATGTAGACCGAATAGTATTCGTGGTCCACATTAGCGACGAAGAGGTCCTGCCATCCATCTCCGTTCAGGTCTGCCGCATCCACGCCCATGCCCGAGCGCGTCCGCCCGCTTTCACTGAAACCAACGCCGGCCTGCAATGCGATCTCCTCCCATTTCCAGCGGCCATTTGCCCCGGGGCCGCGGTTCATAAAGAGGAAATTCTGCACTGTGTCATTGGCGACAAAGAGGTCCATCCGTCCGTCATTATTGATATCGGTGGCGACCACGCCTAGACCTTTGCCTAAAGCGTCGGCGATGGCCGTTCCTTTGCTCACTTCACTAAACGTGCCGTCGCCGTTGTTGTGATAAAGGAAGCTCGCAGTGGGCTTGAAGACGCGAGGAACACAGTAGTAGTTTCTGCCGAGCTGGTTATTGCCGCATTCCAGCTTGCGTACACCTCCATAGTCCACGAAGCTGCAGACGAACAGATCGAGCCTTCCATCATTGTCGTAATCGAACCAGACGGCGCTTGTGGTCCAGCCCGGAGTTGCGACTCCGGCCCTCTCGGTCACATCCGTGAACGTGCCATCATGATTGTTTTTATAGAGAATGCAGCGGCCATAGGCAGTCACGAACATGTCCGGCCAGCCGTCATTATCGTAATCTCCAACCGCGACGCCCATTCCGAAATAAGCTCCGGAGACACCGGCTTTTTCCGTGACATCCGTAAATGTCCCGTCGCGATTGTTTTTATAGAGAGCGTTGCGGACTGGCTTGGTCGGCTTCCAGAAATCGCTGGGGCCGCTGTTCACCAGAAAAATGTCCATCCAGCCGTCGTTGTCATAATCCAGAAACGCGCAGCCTGGTCCAAGCGCCTCGGGCAGATAGCGATTCTCTGACATGGCATTTTCATGGACCCAGTGAATGCCTGAAGCCGAAGGCGGCACTTCGCTGAACAACGGCTTATTTCCGGTGATCTGTGCCTGTAAGGGAAGATGCAGAAACTCTGCGGCTCCGGCGGCCATGCCAAGCTGCAGAAAACCACGCCTGGAAAACATCATTCGCAACATCCTATCATCAGCTTCAACCCGGAAATGGCGCGCCGGGCTTCACAATCCGGATGTAATGGTCGGAAAATTTATAGTGGCCTCCCGGCAGTTCGATCTTCGGCATATGACACGTTATGCACTTGCTCCCCGATATGGGACAAGCCTTCGCGCCCGCTTTTCCGCCTCCATGACATGCGTGGCACTTCGCGTCGTAGTCCACGGGCTGATCACTCGCTTCAGTATGAGGGTTATGGCAGGCAACGCAGCTTATGCGCGCATCGTCAGGGTCGTAGCACTTGCTTTCCGTCAGTCGGTAAGGCTGGAAACGAATGTTCGTGATGCCCGGATTTTTCTGCATCGCAATTTCTGCCCAGGTCCGGTGACACTGGCCGCAGAAGTTGGACATCTGCTCTGTGGACAGCTTCGATAACGCGGGCGGAATGACAACCTTGCTGCTGTTGTGCAACATGGCCGCAAGATGGGCCTCTGTAGCTTCGTGGCAGTGCCCGCACTGCACTCCGGGAACCATCTTGTCGAACGTAAGCTGGGTTCCCTGAACGGCGTTCGTGGCATGGCATCCAAAACAGCTCACCTTGTCATCATGGCTCATAAGCCGCCCGGCAGCCTCGTGTACGTCGGCAGGCATAGAGCCTGCGCTGCCAAGCGTCGGCCCGAGACCGTTCAATTCTCTAAACCAGCTCATGCGGCTCTCATATAACTGGCCATCTTTCTCCAATATGTATGTCTGGCCGATGGCGGAGCTGGCGCCCATCGACCATCGAATCGGCATGGTGACCGTTGTCGTGCCATCGGTGACGGAGTAGAGGCTCTGATTGCCCTTGCGTTCAATTCGGTAAGAATATTTGCCGTTTGTCGCTGTCAGCAGCGGGTGATCAATCAGTACCTTGCTCTGCTCCACCATTTCCAGCGCTCGCGCCATGTGCGTGCTGGGCTGTGACAATGCTTCAGAGTGGCATTTAGCACAGGCATTGGCAGGCTCGCGGTTGGCTTGCGCCATGGCTGGAAGGCCCAGCAAAAGTATTCCGACTGCCAGCAAACACTGTAGATACGTTGTCGCGAATTTAGAAAGAGTCCGCCACATTCACGAGGCCCAAAGTCACTGCACCTTGCCGCCGGATTGATTGACGCCGGGCTGTTTGGCTTGCGCTTCAGCAGTCAGCTTCTGCACAATTTCCCGCTCCCGCTTGCTATCTTCGGTTCGCTTCAGCCGGTAGTACACCAGTGACAACGTAACATGCGCCTCCAGAAACTGCGGCGATTCCTTCACCAGGCCTTCGAGTATCTGCCGCGCTTGATCAAGCTGTCCCTGGTCCACATCAATCAGCGCCAGTTGATAGCGAACACCTGGATCTCCCGGCCTCGTCTCTTCTGCGCGCACAAAGTATTTGCGGGCTTGCTCGTAGTTCTGCTCCTGCCGCGCATTCGCCCCCAGTTGCAGGTTCGCGTCAAAGTTATACGGATCGACGCGCAATTCAGCCTCGAATTGCTTATGTGACAGATCGGAATCGCCCGTAAACATCAATGCCTTGGCATAGAGAACATGGGCGTCAGGCAGGTTTGGATTCAGCGCGACTGCCTTGGCAAATTCGTCCCGCGCGCCGGCAAAATCCTGTATGCCCATCTTCGCTGTGCCCAGCATGAGGTGGGCCTCCGCCGAGTCTCCATTCCGCAGAATCCGGTCCACCAGCACCTGGCCCTCGTCCACGCGCTTCTGCCGGATCAGCGCGGTTCCCAGCAGATAGGCGACGCCCAAGTCGTTCGGATACTTTTTCTCCTCTGGTTCCAGAACCCGGATGACGTCGTTCTCCCGGTCCATGCGCATGTAGCAGTCGCCCAGCAGAAGAGCAGCCTGATGGTTTCCAGGGTCCTCGACGTGCACTTTTTCAAGCTCTGCCGCGGCGTCATTGATTCTCCCCATCTTGTAATAGCAGAGCGCCAGGTTCAGCCTTGCTTGCACGAGAGAAGGGGATTGCTTGAGAGCAATCTTGTATTCGGAAATGGCTTCTTCGAATCGGCCCAGATCGGCCAAAGCCGCGCCCAGGTTCGAGTGAATAGCAGTCGCCTCGGGATACATCTGAAGGAATTGCTTATATTCCGCAACCGCGCCTTCAAGATCACCGGACCGCTGCTTCTGCTGCGCGTCCTGTACTAATTGTTCAGGCGTCTGCGCGTACCCTGCCGCAGGCAGCGCCAAAACAAGAAAAAGGGTGAACTTCAACATACCGTCAACGCATCCAGACTACATGACAAGTAAGTTGAGTTCACCCATTTCCCGTTGGTCTGTAGCAGTCCCTAGAAGTAGAACTTTACCGCGAACTCCATAATGCGAGCGCCCTGCTTCTGGGTGGTTATGCCAAAGTTTGAATTTGCCTGAGTTATCTGCTCAGTCGCCGGGTCCTGCTCGTACTGCAGGGTCAGGTTGCTGCCGCTCGGGAACGAATAAAGCGGGTGATTCAGGAAGTTGTATGCCTGGACGCGGAATTGCAACTTCCTGCTCTCAGACATCGAGAAGTTCTTGAACACCGCCAGATCAGAACCGATATATGACGGGCCATACGAGACCGGCAGGTTCACCGGCCCGTTCTGCCCAACAACCGTCGGCGCCGCGAAGCAGTTCGTGTTGACGTAGGTGTGTGATCCCGAGACGCCGCTTGGGTTGCAGAGGACTAATGGATTCAACTGGATTGCATTTGTTCCCATTATGGATTGGTTATTGATGGGAATACCCTTGGGGTTCGCTGCGCTCTTCGAGCCGGGAATAATCGCGCCATTTTGGTTGTCGCATCCCGTGCCACCTGTTGGGTCCACGCAGCTCAGTGCCATGTTGAAGTTGGTGTTGATGTTGTTCGCATAGTTGCCGCCATAGGTAAGGTTGGCACCGCTTTGCATCTGCGTAATGCCCGAGAACTGCCATCCATTCAGAGTCCCGTTTATGAACGGATTCATATGAACACGGTTCCCGAGATCAATGGAATAGGCGGCGTTGAACAGGTTCCGGCGGTCCGACGGAAGCACACCATAGTTGCTTGCGATGTTGAAGGGGTCCGCAGTAGGATTCACGATCCCCATGGCCTTCTGCCAGGTGTAGTTCGCCTGAATGGTATACAACCCCGCATGGCGTGCCCAGCTGACCTGCAGCGCGTTGTAGTTGCTGTAGAGATTGTTCGTAGCCAGGTTCAGATCGCCGTAGCCCTGCAGCGGGCGATACAGGTTCGAGTTGGCATTTCCAGGATTGGTGGCGGAGAACATGGCCCCGGCGGGTATTAGGTTGATATTGCTGCCGGCCCCTCCCTGCGTATTCTGGAGGTCTCTGCTGCGGTTGCCCACATAGGCCATCTCCAACAGGCCTTGCCAAGGCGTCTGCTGGTCGACAGTGACGCTCCAGCTATCTGTATATGGCTGGTTGTCATCCTTCGAATCGACAGCCGCCGGCGAAGCGGGTGTTGCAGAAAGGTTTAGACAGGATAGATAGACGGTAAACAAAGAAGCCCCGTCAGGAGGATTGGTCGGGCATCCTGGACCACCCACCCATGTAGTGGGGGATAGTCCGGCGGTCGCCACGCCCGCCGATGCGTCAAGACCATTTGTGAACTGCCCGGAGTGGTAGAAGAAACGGCCCCATCCGCCGCGCACAACCGTTCTCCCTGCTCCAGTGACATCGTAAGCGACTCCAAGACGCGGTTGGAAGAACAATGCTCGTGTCGGGAATCCACCCACTGGTACGGAGCTGTCCTTCGCGTGCCATTCAAATCCGCAGAACGTCGGAGAACCCGCGCAACCCGGATTGAATTGCGACTGGTCAAAGATCGAGTAGCCGAAACCCTCGCCATCGATCCATGGAGTAAAGTGGCTGAAGCGCATCCCGTATTCCAGAGTCAGCTTCTTGGTCACTTTCCACGAGTCCTGTCCGAAGAACTCCCATGTGGTGTAGTGGATATCGTTAATTCTGTTCTTGTTTGTTTCCGTGTAATTGGAGAGATTGCCTGTCAGCAGGTCGGCATACTCATTTCCGTAACTGAACGAGTTGCTCGCGGAAACCTGCAGAAGCCCGTTCGTATCATTGTTCGCTGGCTGCGAATTCCGGATCCACTCGTAGAAGCCACCGGCTTTCACCGTATGATTGCCAAACACCTTGGTGAGCGTATCGCCGATGCTCGGCATCCATTTATCGGCATACAAGCCTTGTGAAGGGCCGCCAGCCTCAAAGCCACCCGGATTGAACACGAATGCCGCTTCGCTCGGACCATATTGGCCGAACGAAGGAATCTGTGCGACTCCATTCTGAAACATTCCCTGGTAGCCATAGCCAACTTTTGTGCGATCGACCTTGGAGGGGTCTTTGAACACGTTCGGGAATCCGACAAAGGTGTACGCAATGACGGTCTCGTTCGTCATTGTCGGGTTAAAGACATGCGTAATCGTGCCGGAAATGGAATCCGAGCTGTTCTTGCCTTCAATGGGGGTTGGATACGGTACCTGGTCTCCATTGCGCCACCACAGGCCGACCGGGAACTGCTGAACTTCCCGCTGGTAGTTATAGCGAACGAAAACCTTTGTGTTGTCGCTGATGTTCCAGTCCCCACGAATGGCCCACTGCCGATTGTTCTGGTTGAAGATCTCGGACTGGACGTAGTTATATCCACCCGTGGCATTTGGGTCTGCATTGGGAGCGGGATAAAGCTTGGCCAAGGCGAGCATGTTCGGATCGATGCACTTGCCATTCGGTGTGCCCGTGCACATGGGTATGGTTGTGCTGCCCCCGAAATCTGTCGTCTTGAGCTGCCCAGGTGCCTTTCCGGAAGCAGTTATGTTTCCTTCCTTGGCCACCTCCGCAGGCGAGAAGTCGCCGCCAAGCATCCCGGGTGTGGGCACTGTCGCCCGCAATAACCCTGTGTCCAGCACCTGGTAGAAATACTCGAATCCGGTCCAGAAGAAGAATTTCTTGCGGTCTTTGTTGAAGTTGGTTCCCGGAATAATGATTGGGCCGCCAATCGTGCCGCCCGGATAGTAATAGACGTTTGCCGGCTGCTTGACGCCGCTGAAATTATTCAGCCAGTCATTTGCATTGAGGACGTGGTTGCGCGCGGAGAAGAAAGCATTGCCGTGGAACTGTGAGCCGCCCGCCTTGGTTACAGATGTGATTAGAATCGGGCCTTTTTGTTCTTCGGCGCTGAAATTCGATGTCAGAACCTTGAATTCCTGCACAAAGTCAGAGTTCGGATTCACCGGCGTATCGCAGTTGCAGCCTGGGTCGGAGACGTGCGCGCCGTCCGCCGTAATGTCAAGGGAGTTAGTGGGAAGACCGTTGTAGGAATACGCGGCATTTAGAGGGCTTTGGCTTCCGGAGTCGCCATTGGCATTAATTCCGATTGTCTGGCCGTTATAGTTCGATTTGTTCTGTGTGCCGTTCTGGATGCCGAAGCCCGGTACGATCTTGATATATTCAGCGGCGTTGCTGCCAACCTGCGTGAAGTTCTCAAGCTCCTTGGTCTGCAGTGAGAACGACTTTTCGCCGGAGTCCGTAATGGCCAACGCTGTATTCTCCGCGTTCACCTGGACCGTCTCGGCGGTAGAGCCGACAACGAGCGAGACGTTGATGTTGCGTCTTTCACCCCCGCCCAGGCTGATGGTGCTGGCCTTGTAAAGGCTGAAGCCCTTGGCATCGACCGCCAAGTCATACGTGCCTACAGGCACTGACGCAAACGTATAGTAGCCGTCGCCATTCGTTACTGTATTTCGCGTGGATCCCGAAACCGCATCGGTCAGAGTGATCGTTGCATTCGGAACGACGCCACCCGACGGGTCCGATACCACGCCGGTCAGCGTTGCGAAAATCCCTTGAGCAAATAGTGGGCCGCCGATGAGAAACGAGCAAAGGAATACTGCGGAAGACACCCATCTCCGTATCGTCACAGGAACCTCCTCCAAAAAGCGAAACAGCAGTTCTGTTCTCTACAAAAACGTTTTATGGGAACGTCATCTAACTCTCAGCCATGGGTCTTTGTCAAGCCAAATATGTACGGGGCTATCAACCTTGACATGGGGAGCAATATCAGACCTAAGTATTAGAGGGTAAGCGCCTGTTGCGCTGAGAGTTCTACCTCACGTTCATCTTTCGCACAATAATTCATCGTGTTGCTCTCGATTCGGCTTGCCATCTACAATTTAGGTGGCGTTAATAGCGCCTCATCCCTGCGGAGGGATGTGTGAGTGGTTGAAACAGGCGGTCTTGAAAACCGCTTTACCCGAAAGGGTAACGGGGGTTCGAATCCCTCTCCCTCCGCCATTCCTGGCCGACTACATTCATGAGCTTCCTCCGCCTGCTTTGGGCGCTCTGGGTTTGTCCGGGACCGGTGGACTGACCACTGGCCTTTCTGAATCGATGGTTGGTCTGACGGCATCTCTGGTGTTACGTTGATTTCGGTCTCGGCTTTTTCGCGCACGGGACCGTCTACCGTAAAATGGGGTTGTTCGCGCGTCTGACCTGACAGGCACAGACCTGCCGGAAGAGCAACTATCTGACAATAGAGTGTTTTCGTTCAGCGGGTCTTTGTACATCAGCCGGATTTGTTGAGCGATTGCGGCAGTTTACCGTTCTCCTCCGGCGTTTCGGCATCGAAAGTCGAAACTGGTTCGGCAGGACACCACCCCTTTCCGGCCATGCGCTGGCGTCATTTAGCTTTTGCAGGCCGTAGGAGAGATTGACGAACCATGTGGATAGTCCGCCTTGCGCTGCGCAGGCCGTATACATTTGCTGTATTTGCTCTGCTCCTGATGGTCTTGGGCCCCCTTGCGATCCTGCGCACTCCCACCGACATCTTCCCGAACATCGATATCCCTGTTGTCGCCATGGTTTGGCGATACACCGGCATGTCGCCCGAAGAGATGTCGCAGCGCATTATTTATCAGAGCGAACGGACGCTGACTACAACCGTCAATGACATCGAGCATATAGAATCGCAATCGCTGAATGGCATCGGCATCATCAAGATTTATTTCCAGCCAAAGGTCAATATCGCGATGGCTGTCGCCCAGGTCACTGCCATTGGGCAGACCCAGGTGCGCCAGCTCCCAGATGGGACAACCCCCCCATTCATCATTCAATACAGCGCGTCGAGCGTTCCCATTATCCAGCTCGGACTGTCCGGCGAAGGCCTCTCGGAGCAGCAGCTGAATGACTACGGGCTGAACTTCATCCGCACCCAGTTGGTGACGGTTGATGGTGCGGGTATCCCATATCCATACGGCGGCAAGCAGCGCCAGATACAGGTGGACCTCAATTTACCGGCGCTGCAGGCCAAGGGGCTATCTCCTACTGACGTCGTCAATACCATCTCAGCGCAAAATCTGATCCTGCCTTCCGGCACAGCGAAAATCTCGCAGTTCGAGTACCAGATCACGACCAACAGCGCCCCTGATAAAGTCTCCGAACTGAATGACCTGCCCATCCGCACCGTAAATGGCGCGACGGTCTACATACGCGATGTTGCCCATGTTCGTGATGGCTTTCCGCCGCAGACCAACATTGTGCGCGTTGATGGCCAGCGGGCTTCGCTGATCAGCGTCATCAAGACGGGCGACGCCTCCACGCTGGACATCGTCAAAGGCATCCGCGAAAAAATTCGCACACTCAGGACGCAGCTTCCGCCGGCACTGAAAATCACGCCCCTCGCCGACCAATCGATTTTCGTTCGCGCCTCCATCAATGGCGTTGTGCGCGAAGCAATCATCGCCGCGTGCCTGACCGGCGTGATGATTCTCATCTTCCTCGGAAGCTGGCGCAGCACACTGATTATTGCCGTTTCTATTCCGCTGTCCATCTTGTCGTCTTTGCTGGTGTTGAGCGCGCTTGGCGAGACGATCAACATTATGACCCTTGGCGGGCTCGCGCTCGCGGTCGGGATTCTGGTGGATGACGCCACCGTCGAAATCGAGAACATCAACCGCAACATCGAAATGGGAAAGGCGGTGGAGCAGGCGATCCTCGACGGCGCTGCGCAGATCGCCGTTCCGGCCTTTGTCTCAACGCTTTCCATCTGCATCGTTTTCGTGCCGATGTTCTTCCTGACCGGCGTCGCAAAATATCTCTTCGTGCCGCTGGCGGAAGCCGTTGTCTTCGCCATGCTCGCGTCATATCTGCTGTCACGCACGGTCGTGCCTACCATGGCCAAGTATCTGCTGCAGGAGCATGACGACGAGGAGATTGAACGCAGGCGCAAAAGCTTCAATCCCTTCATCCGCTTTCAGCTTGGGTTTGAACACTACTTCGAAAAATTCCGCAATGGATATCGAGGCCTCTTGCAGATGTGCATCGACCACTCCGCGGGTTTCTTGGTCCTGTTCATGGTTCTCTGTATCGGCTCCGCAGCCTTGCTCTATCCATTTCTTGGAGAAGACTTTTTCCCGTCAGTTGACTCCGGGCAATTCAAAATCCATCTTCGCGCCCGTACCGGCACCCGCATTGAGGAGACGGCGCGGCTATGCGACCAGGTGGACGCAACCATCCGCGCTGTAATTCCGAAAAACGAGCTGATTACCATCATCGACAACATTGGTCAGCCGTACAGCGGCATCAACACCACCTACAGCAACTCGGCCACCATTGGTCCCGCCGACGCCGACATTCAGGTTTCACTGACAGAGAAGCACCATCCCACGGAAGCCTATGTGCAGAAACTGCGCAGCGTCCTCAACCGCAGGTTTCCCGGCGTTATCTTTTATGAGCTTCCGGTGGACATGGTGACGCAGATTCTCAACTTCGGCCTACCCGCCCCCATTGATATTCAGATCGTCGGCCCGGATCTTGACGGCAACCGCGCCTTCGCTGATCGCCTGCTTAACCTCGTGAAGTACGTCCCAGGTACAGCGGACATGCGCATTCAGCAGCCCTTCGACAATCCACATTTTTACGTGGATGTGGACCGCACGCGGGCACAGCAGATTGGACTGCAGCAGAAAGATGTGGCGCAAAGCTTGCTAATTGCCACAAGCGGCAGCTTCCAGACCACGCCGAATTTCTGGCTCAATCCAAAGACGGGGGTAAGCTACAGCATTGCCGTGCAGTCGCCGGAGTACAACCTGGATTCGCTTCAGGACCTGCGCAACATTCCGCTTACCTCCGGCGCGTCTGATCCTGCTCCCGCTACTAGCAACGGCGCCGGAACGCTGACGGCGCCAGCAGACACGCGCATGGGAGGCCAACCCATCCAGATTCTCGGCAACGTGGCATCAGTGACGCCGGGGTCGGAGATGGGCACGGTTTCCCACTACAACATCGCTCCTGTAGTTGATATTTACGGGAACATCGTCGGCAGCGACTTGGCCAGCGTCTCCAAAAAGATCGACAGGATCATCGCTGAATCCAAGGGCCAGTTGCCGCGCGGCTCGCAGATTATCGTACGTGGGCAGATCGAAACCATGCGCACGTCGTTTATAGGTCTGCTGGCCGGCCTGGTGTTCTCGATTGTGCTGGTCTACCTGTTGATCGTGGTCAACTTTCAGTCGTGGCTTGATCCCTTTATTGTGATCTCCGCGCTCCCGGCGGCGCTGTGCGGCATTGTCTGGTTCCTCTTCATCACGCACACCCGCATCAGCGTGCCTGCGCTTACCGGCGCGATCATGTGCATGGGCGTGGCCACGTCGAACTCCATTCTTGTTATAAGCTTCGCGCGCGAACAGCTTGAAGAAAACGTGGGCGATGCGCCCGCAGCCGCGCTTGCCGCAGGTTTTACGCGTTTCCGTCCGGTCCTGATGACTGCGCTGGCAATGATCCTTGGCATGATGCCTATGGCACTCGGTCTCGGGGAAGGCGGCGAGCAGAACGCTCCGCTCGGACGCGCGGTTATCGGCGGCCTGCTGCTTGCCACGGTCTCTACACTGTTCTTTGTGCCCACGTTTTTCAGCGTTCTGCACGGTCGGCGTGAACGCAAGCGCCGCGAGCGGAAAAATCGCGTTGAACATACCCTGCCGGACATAGGGGAAACCGAAAATTCATGAGTCAAACGCCTCCATCACGCCAGTCATCCTCGCGCATCTCGCGAGGTGGCGCTATTGTTTTCGTCATTGTTGTCCTGGTTATTGCCGCGGTTGTCGCAATGGCTGGCATTTTTCCGAGACTGCGCGCGCGGACCAAACTGCAGGACGCGACGAATGCACTTGCCGCGCCCAGCGTGCTGGTAGCCAAACCGCAGCAGGGCAAGCCGACAGAAGAGCTCGTGCTGCCCGGCAACGTTTTTCCTTATGTCGATTCCCCCATCTATGCCCGTACGAACGGCTATCTTCGCAAATGGTATTTCGATATCGGCGCTCGTGTGAAGAAAGGGCAATTGCTCGCCGAGATCGAGAGCCCGGAAGTGGACCAGCAGTTGGCGCAAGCCAAGGCCGATCTCCTGACGGCGCAAACGAATGCGAAGTACGCGCAGACCACGTCGACCCGCTACCATGACCTGCTCAAATCGAATGCTGTCTCACAGCAGGACACGGAAAATTTCAACACGCAGGCTTCAGCCACAAGCACCCAGGTCCAATCGGCGCTCGCTAATGTACAGAGGCTTGAACAACTGGTCTCATTCGAAAAAATCTATGCGCCATTCGACGGCATCCTCACCGCTCGCAACGTTGATACAGGCCAACTCATCGATTCCGGCGCGACGAAAGAGTTGTTCCATCTGTCCGCCGAGCAGACGTTGCGCGTCTACGTGAACGTGCCCCAGGTGTACTCCGTTGCCTGCAAACCGGGCTTGGCGGCTCAGCTCACAGTTCCTGAATATCCGGGACGGAAGTTTCCTGGGAAAATTGTCCGCACCTCCAAGGCCATCGATCCCGCCTCGCGCACGCTGCTGGTGGAAGTGGATGTGGACAATCGCGCAGGCGATCTGGTCACTGGCGCGTATGCTCAAGTGCATTTCAAGCTCAGTAGTCCGCAGCCGTCACTTATCATCCCTGTGCCCGCGTTGATCTTCCGCGCAGAAGGGCTGCAGGTTGCGACCGTGGTGGATGGAAAAGCCAAGCTCGTGCCTATTACCATCGGACGCGATGATGGCAGGGTGGTCGAAGTAACCCAGGGCCTTCAGCCGGACGACGAGGTAATTCAGGACCCGCCGGATTCCGTCATCGATGGCGAAGCTGTGAACGTCGTTCGTCCTCAACAACAGGGCCCCCAGACATCACAGCAGCAAAAGGGAGACGAGTAAGCATGACGGCTTCTCGCATCCGGATTGCTGGTGCTTCTGTTTTCTGTCTGCTGATTGCAGGCTGCACAGTTGGCCCAAACTACAAGCGGCCCACTGCGCCCGCGCCGCCTGCATTTAAAGAGTTGGCGCCCCCTCCGGGTATTCCCAATGGCACATGGAAACAGGCGCAACCCAGTGATCAGGTGCTGCGCGGCAACTGGTGGGAGATTTACAACGATCCGCAGTTGAATGCGTTGGAAGAGAAAGTTGCGATTTCCAACCAGACCTTGAAGGCCGCGACCGAGCAATACTTCACCGCGCGCGCCGCGATCCAGGTCTACCGCGCGAACTACTTTCCAACGCTGACTGCCGGACTGTCAGTTGCGCGGCAGCATCAATCGGAAAATAGGCCAACGGCCGTTCCAGGTGCAATCTCGCAATACAACGATTTCGCGCTGGCAGGTCAGGCCAGTTGGGAGCCTGACCTGTGGGGACAGGTCCGCCGTAGTGTTGAATCCGCCCGCGCCACGGCCCAGGCCAGCGCCGCAGACCTCGCCAATGTTGAGTTGAGCATTCGATCAGAGCTGGCGCAGGACTATTTCGAGCTGCGCGGTCTCGACCTGCAAAAGCAACTGCTCGACAATACCGCCGCTTCGTATGCCGACTATCTCAACTTGACGCAGGCGCGCTTCAAGGGCGGTGTAGCAACGGAGTCAGACGTTGATCTGGCGGAGACGCAGCTTAAAAGCACGCAGGCGCAGGCCATCGACGTGGGCGTAGCCCGTGCGCAATTTGAGCATGCCATCGCAACTCTTACTGGCGAACCTGCATCCAGCTTCAGCCTCGCACAGGCGCCTCTCAGCCTTCCACTGCCGCAGGTCCCACCGGGACTTCCCTCGGAACTGCTGGAGCGCAGGCCGGACATTGCCGGCATGGAACGCCGCGCCGACGCCGCCAACGCGCAGATCGGAGTTGCCATCGCTGCCTACTATCCCAACATCACGCTGACCGGGACTGGAGGCTTTGAAAGCAGGAATCCGGGCGCCTGGATACAGGGCCCCAGTGCGCTGTGGTCTTTGGGCGCGTCCGCTTCGGAACTGCTTTTCGACGCTGGACGCCGCCATGCCGTGACCGAAGAAGCGCGCGACAACTACCAGGTCACCGTCGCCAATTACCGCCAGAGCGTGCTGAACGCCTTCCAGGAGGTAGAGGACAATCTCGCCGCGCTGCGCATTCTCAACCAAGAAGCTACGACGCAGGCCGATGCAGTGGCGGCGGCGCAAAGGTCACTGCAGGTCAGCACCACTCGTTACAAAGAAGGCCTGGTCGATTATCTGGAAGTGCTCACCGCACAGACCGCGTTGCTCACCAACCAGCGCACACAGGCCGACATCACCACGCGCCAGTTTGCCGCCAATGTTTTGCTCATCAAAGCCCTCGGCGGAGGCTGGGACACATCGCAACTGCCGAAGCTTTAGCGTCCCTGACTTCGGGTGCGTGTGCCCCGGGTCTCGACTTTGAGACCTGGGATTCAACTGACAACGAGATCAAGGCTCAGGGCAGCGGTCCCGTGTTGAATGCCTCAAGCACGCGCCCGCCTGAGACGCGATAAATCCCGAACGACCGTCCAGTCTTTCCGCGCAGCTCGAAGATCAGTTCAGCGCGGCCATCCCCATCTGTATCTGCGGCATCAACGAGCCGCATGCGAGGAGAGATATCCAGCCCCTTGTCGCTGGTCAACTGCTTGAACAAAACATGCGGTGTGCCGTAAAAATCTGGCTGGGCAACCAGGGTTACATATTTTGCCTCGCCATTGTCGCCCATTGATTTCGCCGTTAGAACGACAGTTGCGCCGCCATTGTAAGAAAGCTCGAATACGTTGAACTTCTCGTCCTCAAGCTGAGGAACCGGAGCCGGAGCTGCAGCTTTGCGATGCGTCGCGGACGTTTTTGCAGTTGTTCTTGCTACTTTCGCAGGCGGCGCTATGTTGAAGCCTTCAACAATGGCTTTCTGTGTCAGATCCTCCATTGCCGCCTTCATCTTGGCCGCATCTTCCGGATCGTTCCAGCTGTACGCAAACGGATGCGCCTCTCCGGTCTTCACGTCCGAGATGGCGGCCATCTGGTTCATGTCCACTGGCAGCCCTTCAAGTTTCGACGGCAGAACGATTCCTTCCGGAGTTTCCGGCTTGCCGTACCGCAGCGTCGGGCGATTGGAATCTGTATTCGCAGTCGCGGTTACAGGAGCCCCTGAGTATGAGGTGGGGTTGTTCTGGCCTTCATGCAATCTGGGACGGTCTGGATCAACGGTGGGGGTATTCTGTGTACTGTCATCCGAATCCTTCCGATGCAGCGTTGGATGGTCGGAATCATCTGGAGGCGTGCTTTGCGAATTGGTCGAATCGCCACTCGAACCTGACCCGGAACTGGTGTCGCTCGCATCCCGGTGGTGCAGAGTAGGCCGGTCCGGATTACTGCTGCTGGATGACGCGCTGCCGCTTCCGGTCTGACTACTGGTTGAACTGGAACTATTATCGCTTGTATCTTTGCGCTGAAGCGTCGGCCTGTCTGAATCAGCCGTTGATGCAGTGCTGCCCGCATCTCTTATCACCTGTGGCGGATGTTTCGACATGGGCGGTCGCGCCTTCGCTTTCGCCATTTCGGGCTTGACCGACCCAATCGCGATCCATGAACCGCCAAGATTCTCCGCGCCGTTGACGCTGAAAAGCCCCTTTGGCGTTCCCGCCTGTTCCAGCTCGTAAACCGTGCCGGTAAGAACCGTTAGGGGCGCAGGCTGCGCGAGATAGAGACCGCCCGGCTGATATTGCTGTCCGTCCCATACGGCGAGCGGAATCAGTCGCCCGGCTTTGGGCTTATCCAGATCGCCCGTCCATTCAAAGATGCCCGTGGCCCGCAGCGTTGGCGCAGCATTAGCATCTTTATTGACGTGGCCGGGATATTGCGCGAGCGCTGTCGTGCATGCTCCACAGATGAAGAGGCCCAAAACACATCGAATCGTCCTCATGGACAATGACATACACTTAGGGTCTGCGACACAATCAACTTGACCCAAAACGTTATTCTTGCGGAAGGACCCATTCATGGAAGTTCACGACAAAGTTGCAGATTTCACGCTCCAGGACGACCAGGAGAACACCGTCCACCTTTCAGATTACGCCGGAACGCCGGTTGTGCTCTTCTTTTATCCCCGGGCCGACACGCCCGGCTGCACCATCGAGGCATGCGGCTTCCGCGATACCTTCAAAAAAATCCAGAAGGCAGGCGCCATTGTGCTCGGCATCTCGCGTGACACGCCAAAGGCCCAGGCAAAATTCAAGGCAAAGTATGACCTTCCGTATCCGCTCCTTGCTGATGTAGACGAAAAAGTCTGCAAACAGTTTGGGGTACTCAAGCAAAAGAACATGTATGGGAAGAAAGTGATCGGCATAGAACGCACAACCTTTCTCATCGGGCCCGATCAAAAGCTGGTCAAAATCTTTCCCAAAGTAAAGCCGGAAGGTCACGCCGAAGAAGTGCTGGAAGCGATCAAAGCGTGGAAGAAGTAACGGTGGCAAGCGCGGGCGCGCGGGAACGGGTGCCCCAGATCTCGATTTTGAGACCTGGGACCCAACAGGCGGCAGCCTCAATTCTTCAGCGGTCGTTCTATGAACGCCGTCCGGACATCGTCGCGCGCGCATTGCTGGGCAAGCTCCTGGTAAGCGAACGCAAGGGCAAGCTGCTCATCGGGCGCATTGTGGAGGTCGAGGCATATTTCGGCACAGAAGACCCGGCGGCGCATGCTTATATCGGGCGGACAGCGCGCAACGCTGTGCTTTTCGGCCCTCCGGGGTTTGCGTATGTGTACTTCATCTATGGCATGTATTACTGCCTGAACGTCTCCTGCGAGCCTGATGGCCATGCCGGATGCGTCCTCATCCGCGCGCTTGAGCCGGTTGAAGGCCTCTCAACGATGGCGAAGCTCCGCGCCTTGCCTCCGGATCCCAAGCCGAGATTGCTGACTTCCGGCCCCGGAAGGCTGTGTCAGGCGCTGGACATCACACGCGCTGCCCACAACGGTCTTGACGTAACGGATCCCGTATCGTGTCTGCAGATCAAGGACGACGGCTACCAGCCGGAGCACATTCTGGTGACGCCCAGGGTCGGCATCCGCCACGCCGCAGAGCGTCCCGCGCGCTTCATTATTGATAAAAATAAATTTGTTTCCACCAGCCGATGACCTTTTCATAAGCTTGCCCGTATACTTGGCGCACATCTTGCCTCACCGGTCGCAGTCGTCAGAACAAAGGAGCTTAACGGATGAAACGAGTCACTTTTTGTGCCGTGATTGCAGCTTTTCTTGCTTGCGCCAGCCTTCCCTTGATTGCTCAGGACACGCCGCCCCCACAACAACAGCGCCGCCCCATGCCTGCGCCTACCAATCTTCAGGTATTGCCCAAAGACATTTCTACGCAGGATCTGATGAAGATGATGTTCGGCTTTACCGGGGCTCTCGGCGTAAAGTGCAGTTTCTGCCATGAGATTAATGAGCAGACCCACCAGCCGAACTTCGCCGCCGATACCAAGCCGGACAAGAAGATTGCCCGCACCATGATCGCCATGGTGCAGGACATCAATTCAAAGTACATGACGCAGATCAGCGACCCGGACGCAACGCCTGAGATGAAGACTGTGACCTGCGGCACCTGCCATCGCGGCAACACCATGCCCGCTCCGTTCGTCCCCAAGCCGGAAGAGCACCAGGGTGGCGGCGGGCAAAAACCGCAGTAGGTTTTTGTTTCGCGAATAGTGGCACAAAAAAATGCGTGCCCCATCCTATCGCGTTGTTCGCGATAGGGTGGGAAGCCACAAATCTTTGCCCGAAAAAATCAGATCACGGTATTGTCAATCAACCGCGTAGTTCCTACGAATGCGGCGACAGCCACCAACGCGCCATCCTTTATGTCAGGAACATTCTCAAGAGTGTCAGGATTGACCACGGCGATGTAGTCAATCCGAACATCCGGCTCCTCAGCAAAAACTACCCGCGTCGTTTCGATTAACTTCGAGGACGACTTCTCGCCCAAAGCAACTGCCTCTTCGACTTTCTGAAGTGCGCGATGCAGGACAAGGGCCTGTCTGCGTTCCTTCTCTGACAAATATCGATTGCGAGAGCTCAGGGCCAGCCCATCCATCTCGCGCACGATGGGCTGCACAATGAGATGCACGGGACAATTCAGGTCGCGCACCATTTTCCGCAGCACAACAATCTGGGCAGCGTCTTTTTGCCCAAAGAATGCCATGTGCGGCCCGACGATATGAAACAGCTTGCTGACCACCGTCGTAACGCCACGGAAATGGCCCGGACGCGAGGCCCCATCCAGTCGTTCGCTCACGCCTTCGACCAGCACAAATGTGCTCGCCCCGCTCGGATACATCTCCTCAACCGTGGGAGCGAAGATCAGATCAACGCCCTCGCGTTCCAGCAGCGCACAGTCCTCGTCAAAAGTGCGCGGATACTTGCCAAAATCCTCATTCGGGCCAAACTGCGTCGGATTCACGAAGATGGACACAGCCACCACATCGCACTCCGACCGCGCCGCGCGTACCAGCGAGAGGTGGCCCTCATGCAGCGCCCCCATCGTCGGTACGAGGCCGAGTATGCGCTCCTCGCCGCGTATCTGTGCACAGGCAGACTGCGTCTCGGCGATTGTCTTAAGGATGAGCATGGTGGTTATGCTTTGCGGCGAATCGGCGCAGCCGCTTCCAGCGTGCCGCGCGATTCTTTCGGCAAGTGGTAGCTTTCACTTTCGCTTGGGAACTCGCGCCGTTCGACATCGTGGAGATAGCCGTCAATCGCCGATCGGAACAGACTCGCTGCATCGCCATATTGGCGCACAAACTTTGCCGGTTTCGAAAAACTCAGATTCACCAGATCGTGAAAGACCAGAATCTGCCCATCGCAATCCGGACCGGCGCCGATACCGATAGTCGGAATGTTAAGCCTGTGCGTGATGTTCTCCGCCACTTCGCGCGGCATGCCCTCAAGCACAATCGCGACCGCGCCCGTCTCCTCCAGCGCAAGCGCGTCCCTGAGCAAAGCATCCGCAGCCGCAGTCGATTTCCCCTGCACTTTATAGCCGCCCATGCGATGCACCGACTGCGGCGTAAGGCCGAGGTGACCGATGACCGGAATCTCGGCATCCGTCAGCCGCTCGACCAGTTCCACGCGGTTCAATCCGCCTTCAATCTTTACTGCTTCCGCGCCCGCTTCTTTCATAAAGCGCGCAGCGTTGGCGACGCCCACCTCGACGTTTACGTGATACGACCCGTAAGGCATATCAGCTGCGACAATCGCATGTTTCACGGCGCGCCGCACCGCGCGCGTATGGTGAAGCATCTCATCGACGGTAACCGGGAGCGTAGTGTCATAGCCCAGCACAACCTGCGCCAGCGAATCGCCAACCAAAATCAAGTCAATCCCGGCTTCATCCACCAGTCGCGCAGTGGCATAGTCATACGCTGTCAGCGCAGTAATCGGCCTGCTGCTCTGTTTCTTTTCCTGAAGTGTTTGGAAGGTCACCTTGGCGCGAACCGCCGAGGTCGTGGGCGCATCTGCGCTGCAGAAGTTTGTCACGCTCATCATTGTCTCCAGTGCAACTCCCGTTAAGGATGCTGCCCGAACAACTTCTGACTATACGCCTCGCCCTCTGCCGCCGCAAACGCGACGGCAGAAAGAAGTATGTTCTCAGTGATGCGCAGCAGCCGCTTGCGGCTGATAATTGCCTACTTCGGCGCGGAAGGAGATGGCAATGCGGTTCCAGCTGTTGATTTGCGTAATGGCAAAGGTCAGCTTCGCCAAGTCCTCCTCACTGAACTGGAGACGCGTCTGGTTATAGACCTTTTCCGGTGCGTGGCCGTTCTGGATGTTCGTAACGGCTTCCGTCCACCCCAGCGCCGCTCGCTCACGCTCGGTGAAAAACGGAGTTTCGCGCCATGCCGAGAGCGCATAAATCCTCTGCTCGGTTTCGCCCTTTGCACGCGCGTCTTTGGTGTGCATGTCGATGCAGAAAGCGCAGCCGTTCAGCTGCGAGGCGCGAATCTTGACCAGCTCATACAGCGAAGGCTCAAGCCCACTGCGGCGAATGATGGCTTCGAGGTGCAGCATTCCCTGCACACCTTCGGGAAATGCTTTCTGATAATCCAGGCGTGTCTCCATGAAATTCCTCCTCTGATAGAAAAGATGTTTGAAGAGGAATTTCGTTGCGCGTTCTGGAAAAGAAGAGCTACGGCCCGACGTAAAGCTCTATCGGGGAGAATCCAATCTGCTTGGTTTTATCATCGACGCGAAGAAAGAGCGGCGTTTTGCCACCATTGATATCAACTCCCATCACCACGCCGTTCCCGACAGCTTTTGTAATAACGATCTTGTGGCTGCGAATCACGCCGTAATCGCTCGCTGAGCCCCAGTCCTTTTGAAACTGATTGAAGTCATAGACTTTGTACTGGTCCGGGTGTTTCTGCCAGTCGGAGTCGTTGTTCCACAGGCTGTAGGCTCGCGTGAAGTCCTGCGCTTCCACTGCTGCAAGGAACTTGTTCACCCGGTGCTCGGAAGGTATCGTGCTGAAGAACCATCCGTGCCCGCTGACAAAACCCAGAACGCCAGTGAATCCTATAAGGACAATGACCGCGATAACGGCGATGATGATGTTGCGATTTCGTTTGGCGCGGGCTGCATTATATGTAGGCGCATCGAGCAGGGTCATGAGGAGATGCTACTCCTTTCAATCTGGGGACAAGTCTCCTACTATTCTGACACCACAACACGGCGCTAAGTTTCATCTCAACGCGAATAGCTGGTGCGGTCTTTCTCCGCTCGCCGTTCCATCGCAAGCTGAATCAGTCTGTCAATCAGCTCCGAATACTCAACACCCGATGCCGCCCACAGCTTGGGATACATGCTGATCGAAGTAAAGCCGGGCAGCGTATTGATCTCGTTCAGATAGATACGACCCGATTTACCCGGCTCCAACAGGAAGTCAACGCGCGCCAGCCCGGAGCAGTCGCACGACTTGAATGCCGCAATCGCCATCTGTTGCACCTGTTTCGTCTGCTGCCGCGTAAGCTTTGCCGGAATGATGAGGTCCGATCCCTCGCTAAGATATTTGGCCTCGTAGTCGTAAAACTCTTTGATCGGAACAACCTCGCCTACAACCGAAGCCTCCGGAGTGTCATTGCCCAGGACGGCAACTTCAAGTTCCCGCGCCTTGCCGCGCTTGCCGCCAACACCCTGCTCGACGACGATCTTACGGTCGTAGCTTGCTGCCATCTCAATCGCTTGCCCAAGCTCCTTGCGATCATGCGCTTTGCTGATGCCTACCGACGACCCAAGGTTCGCCGGCTTCACAAATACCGGATACTTCAGCGCCGCTTCGACCCTGCTGACAATCTTCTTCGGACCAGCCTCCCATTCGCCCCGCAGAAACGTGACATGCTTGGTTATCGGCAGCTTCGCTGAAGCGAAAAGCCGCTTCATCACGTCTTTATCCATGCCAGTGGCCGACCCCAGCACGCCCGAACCGACATAAGCGATTCCCGCAAGTTCAAACAGCCCCTGGATCGTCCCATCCTCGCCAAACGTTCCATGCAGAACGGGGAAAATCACGTCCACATTCAGCGCCTGATGCGCCGGATGGCCCTGCGTCTCAAACGGAACCAGCGATCCGGTTTTGTTCTTTGAAGGAACCGGCGGAACGATAATCGCCTCGCCTTTGGCCAGCACCGCCGCCGGAGCAGTCGCCTCCGGATCGCCTGCGCGCAGATGCCGTGGAGTCAGCTTTTCGCCCGCAAGCAGCCGCTCAGCATCTGTCGCCATCACCCAGCGACCTTCTTTTGTAATGCCGATGGGAATCACTTCATACTTCTTTGGATCAATGGCCTTCAGGACTGAAGCGGCTGACAGCAGCGACACCTCATGCTCGCCGCTGCGGCCGCCAAACAAAACACCTACTCGAAGTTTAGGCATAGCAAACTAAACCGAGTGTATCGCGACCGCATCGAACTCAAATGTGAACGGCCCATCTACGAAATGACAACTATGGTTCCTTCCCGGAATCGCACAAGCGCCTCGCAGGTCTATCTGCTCATAGCGCTCTTATGTGGTATTGCAGGCGCGGTCGATGCGCTGGCTTATCTTCAGTTGGGCAAACTATTCGTCGCCAACCTCACTGGCAACACCGTGCTCTTCGCCTATCACGCGGCTGAACACCATTGGATACTTGCAGCGGAACGGCTGGCCTTAATTGTCGGCTTTTTCAGCGGAGTCGTCACAGACCGATTGCTGCGGCGCTGGATTGAGTCCGACCGGCTTCTCATGCGCCCATCCATGGCAAGTCTGGCCATTGAGTGCAGCGTCCTCTGCGTGCTCGCATTTCTCAGCGTGCGGGGATATCTGCGAATGACCCTGCTCATTACACTGGCCTGGACGATGGGACTTCAGAACGACGCGTTTCAGAAAATCGGGCCGGTAAGTCTGAATACAACATTCCTGACCGGAGACATCGAGAAACTGGGCAGCATCCTTGCCAGTCCGCCAGCCTATGGGAGTAAGGAGAGACAGCGCCGCGAGAAAATCATCGCATTTGCCACCACATGGATTGCCTATGGATCAGGAGCGGTTATTGGAGCAGTCGGAGGCCACGCGTTTGGAACCCGGGCATTGCTGATTCCTGCAGCCATGACCGCAATCGTGTTCGCAATTCAGTGGCGCATTACCGAATAGTCAGAGAATCTTCTTCCCAAACGCCGAAGAAATCAGCTCAACAGCCAAATCCGCTGTCCGATTATGCTCGTCAATTACCGGGTTCACCTCAACCACTTCCAGACTCAGCATCCGTCCGTGATCGGCGATGATCTCCATCGCCAGATGCGCCTCACGGTATGTGGCCCCGCCGCGCACCGGAGTACCCACGCCTGGCGCATCTTCGGGATCGATCCAATCCATGTCAAGCGAGACGTGATAACCGGCGGTGCCGCGTCCCGCCTCTCGGAGCGCCTCTTCCATCACCGTGCGCATTCCGCGCTCGTCAATGTCGCGCATGGTGTAGACCTCGGTCAGTCCAGCGCGCTTGATGTTTTCTTTCTCTGTCGCATCAATGTCGCGCACGCCGATCAGCACAGTATTCTCCGGCAGCACCTTCGGTGAAAATCCGCATATATTCTTAAGCGGCTCCGGCCCAAGTCCAAGCAGCGCCGCCAGCGGCATGCCGTGCACGTTGCCGCTCGGCGAAGTCTCCGGCGTATTGAAATCCGAGTGTGCGTCGATCCAGATCAGCCCAATCTTCTGCTTCTGGCGACGGTAATATTCGGCAACCCCGGAAACGCTGCCTGCCGCCACCGAATGGTCGCCGCCGAGTATGACTGGAGTCATACCCTCTCCAAGCGTTTCAATGACCTCATCTGCCGCGCGAGCGCAGGTTTCAGTGATCTCCTTCAGATAGCGCGCGTTCTCTTCACCCAGATGCTTCGTCTCGGCAATGGCGACATGGATGTTGCCGCCGTCCGCCACATTGTGGCCCAGAACTTCCAAACGCGCTTCCAGCCCTGCCACACGCACCGCCGAGGGTCCCATGTCGACGCCGCGACGCGACGCCCCAAGATCGAGCGGCACGCCAATGATGCGGATTTTGCGCGGTGGAAGCGACTGCACCCCACCTTTAATCGGCCCGACTACGGAACCGGTAACCGCCGCCTTTTCATTTGCGAGCGTCTCGCTGATCTTCGACATAAGAAATTCCTTGCTACGGGTAGATCCTGTTCAGCGTCCTTGCAAACGGAATCGTTTCGCGCACATGCTCCAGCCCGCAGATCCACGCTACCGCCCGCTCAATCCCCATGCCGAAGCCCGAGTGGGGAACCGAACCATATTGCCGCAAATCGAGATACCACTTGAAAGCATCGAGCGGCAAATTGTGCTCCTCGATCCGCTTCTTGAGCAACTCGTAAGAAGCAATGCGCTGCGATCCGCCAATAATCTCGCCATACCCCTCCGGCGCAAGCACATCGACGCAGAGCGCATACTTCGGATTCTCCGGGTCAGGCTCCATGTAGAACGCCTTCACCGCCGCAGGATAGCGGTGCACCATCACGGGCCGGTCAAACTGCGAGGAAATGTATGTCTCATCCGGCGAGCCGAAATCGTTGCCATACTCAAAAGGCTGCTCCAGCAATCCCTTGGCATGCGCGTCGTTCAGCATCTTCACAGCATCGTCATAGCTGACCCGTGGAAATGGCGCTTTTATTGTTTCGAGCTTGGAGATGTCGCGCCCCAGCACTTTCATATCAGCTGCGCGGCGCGTCAGCACGCGATCCACAATGAAGCTGATGAACTGTTCGGCGAGCCCCATCAGGTCGTCAAGGCCTGCATAAGCCCATTCCGGCTCGACCATCCAGAACTCGGTGAGATGACGTCGCGTCTTCGATTTCTCCGCACGAAACGTTGGCCCAAAGCTGTAAACCTTGCCCAGAGCCAGCGCCGTGCTCTCGATATAAAGCTGTCCGCTCTGCGTCAGGTAAGCTTCGTCGCCAAAATACTCAACCGGAAAAAGCGTACTCGTGCCTTCGCATGCTGCCGGCGTAAGAATCGGCGGATCGGTAAGCACGAATCCGTTGTCATCCAGAAAGTCACGAGCGGCTTTAATGATCTCCGCGCGGATACGCAAAATCGCCGACTGGCGCGGCGTGCGAATCCAGAGATGGCGATGCTCCATCAGGAAGTCAGTGCCATGTTCCTTCAGCGAAATCGGAAACGGGTCGTCTTCCGGAACACGCTGCACTACCTCGACGTTCTCAACATCAAGCTCATAGCCGCCGGGTGCGCGCTTGTCCGCGCGGACCTTGCCGGTAACGACCACACTCGATTCCTGCGTAAGCCCCTTGATAGTCTCAAAAACTTCGGGCGAGACGGCAGCCTTCGGCACGATGCCCTGAATCGTCCCTGAGCCGTCGCGAAAAATAGGAAAGAGCAGCTTGCCGCTCTCGCGCAGGTTATAGAGCCAGCCCTTCAGAGTGACCGACTTGCCTTCATACTCGCCGATGCGGGCGATGGTGGTAACGGGTGCTTCAGTTGTTGTGATTACTGTTTCTTCTGACATACAAATCTCAGCCACTTGCGGCTTGGAACTATTGTAGTTGCTGGTTCTGCCAATTCCATTGATTGCATCGGCACCGATAGGGTCAATAAAAATGAGATGTCATCCTGAGCGAAGCGAAGGATGTGTTTTTCTGCGCCTGCCCTACAACCCAAACTTCTCGAACGCAGCCTGTGCCTTGTTCGTCACGCTCTCCGGCGTCTCTTCCAGTGTGTAGTGAATTTCCAGCACACCCGCGGGCGTCTGTGGCGCAGACTTCAACTCGCCGATCGTCTCCTCCCACGCAATCGTCCCATCGCCAGGCCAGAGATGCTCATCGCGTCCGCCCTTGTTGTCGTGCAGGTGCGAGCTGCGGATGAGCGGGCGCAGTTCGGCAATCGTCGTCGCCACGCCGTCGCCCAGATGAGCATGGCCTGTATCGAGACACACGCCAATGTCCTTGAAGTGCCCGACATTCAGAATCTCCACCAGGTTGCGAGGCTGCGTGACTTCGTTCTGAATGTTTTCCACCAGCAGCTTCACGCCCAGTGGATTGGCAAAAGCCCGTAGATGCTCCAGCGCCGTCAACGAATTCTCCAGCGACCGTGGGCTCCAGCCATCTTCCCTCTCGCCAAGATGCAGAATGAGGTAGCGAATCGGGACCTGCTCGGCAACTTCAAGTGCGCGCTTGATCTCATCCATCGCGTCAATGCGGCGCGACTTCTCCGGATGAATCACGTTCACCGCCGGCGCTCCGCCCCGTCCCATTTCGAGGTCCGGAAACATCGGCGCATGCATCGAAAATGCTTCTACCGCATTCGCCTGGAACCACTCGGCAATTTCGCGGACATGCGCGCGGCTGGTGTAGTCAAAATGCTGACGCGCGGCAAAAAGTTCAACGCCCTGTGCTCCGGCTCTGGCAAAAACATCCAGAAGCCCGGGATGCAGACGGCTGCGCAGAAATACGTGTGTGGAAATGACCTTCAACATAAATGTGGGGAACGAGTCCTGTTCTATCTTCTCATCTGGACTGGCCGTCCAGGCAATCGTGCTTCGCGCTCGCTATATTTGCCTTGCATTCACGCATCAATCCATTTGAAATGAACCCCAACATATGCGTGACGTTCTTGCGAATGTGATTGGCTTCATCGTGCTTGCAGCAGAAGTAATCATATTTCTGGCTCTCCCGCTTTGCCGAGCCATTTCGGGGCCTATTGGACTTGTTGCTTATGTTGTGCTGGCTGGTATGGCGCTCTATGTTTGGCACAGCGACAAAGTTCCTGCAAAAACTCCATCAGCGTGGCTAATCTTTGCGACGGTAACTGTCCTTGTAGGGGCAATTTCGTTTGCAATTGATGTTTTTGTGGGATCATCAGCGATGCACGGTCCAGTGCATTCCTTTCTCGATGCGGCCGAACATGCGGGAAGTCCCTTCGGATTTCCCTTGACTGTCCTAATTTGTTCTTGCTTGACAATGATTGCGATTGCAGGCTCGGTTCGATCGCTCATTCTCTTAGGACAGGAATCGAGTGCTGCCAGCAATTAATACCCCGCAGCCTTGCCAAAATTGTGCCGGTGATCCTGCCCGCCCTCCAGATCGCCCGTTGCAGGATCAACCGCGATGCACTCGCCGTCGCTCCAATGACCTTTGCTCACATTGACGTGATAACCCAGCGCGCGCAGTCCTTCGACGGTCGAATCAGGAAAGCCGGGCTCGAGGTACAGCACATCCGGCAAATACTGGTGATGGAAGCGTGGAGCGTCGACGGCGGCCTGAATGTTCATTCCTTGGTCGGCCACGCTTAAGAAGATATTGGCGACAGTTGTAATGATGCGCCCGCCACCGGGAGAACCGAGCACCATCGCCACCTTGCCATCTTTGAGCACGATGGTCGGCGTCATGCTCGAAAGCGGGCGC
Organism: Alloacidobacterium sp.; assembly: GCF_035631355.1. NCBI lineage: Bacteria > Pseudomonadati > Acidobacteriota > Terriglobia > Terriglobales > Acidobacteriaceae > Alloacidobacterium > Alloacidobacterium sp. The sequence continues at coordinate 3,874 of NZ_DASQIX010000090.1, read as the reverse complement.
TTGCCCGGAGCGATGGAGTTCGCCGGCCCCTGAATCAGCCCAAACATATTCGGAACGCCCTGCTTCGAGGCGAAGTCGTCCATCTCATCATTGAGCAGGAAGCCGAGCTTTCCCGCCGTCACATCCGAGCCGAAGGCGTTGTTCAGCGTTGTGGTCACGGCAACTGCATTGCCATCAGCATCCATCACCGAATAATGCGTCGTCTGCGTCGATTCATGCCGCACATCGGCCATAGTCGGCGGCGCAGGCACAAAGCCAGCCGGACGCTTCAAATCTGCCGAAGGCGTGGCCTGGTCCTCTTGGATGCTAGCCCGCCACGCTGCGGCATATTTTTTGTCGATGAGCTGTTCGACCGGAATCTTCACATAATCGGGATCGCCCAGATAATCCGAACGGTCCATGTAAGCGCGCCGGTAGGCTTCCGTAATTAGGTGCATCTCCGGCGGCGTGCGGTCGCCGAGACGGCCCAGGTTGTAACCCTCAAGAATATTCAGCGACTCAATCAGCGCCACTCCGCCCGACGACGGCGGCGGCGCGCTGATGATGGTGTAGTCCTTGTATGTGCCTGTCACAGGCTCGCGCTCTTTCACTTCATAGGAAGCAAGGTCTTTTTCAGTGATCAGGCCGCCGCCCTTCTGGATATCAGCCGCAAGCTGTTTCGCGATTTCGCCGTGGTAAAATTCGTCCGGATCTTTGGCGATGCGGCGCAGAGTTTGCGCTAATTCAGGCTGCTTAAATGTATCGCTCGGCTGATAGTAATCGCCATCGCGCTGAAAGATGCGCTTCGATTCAGGAAACCGCGCCAGATCGGAATCATGCAGCGTTTTGGCCTCCTCGTCTGTGAGCACAAATCCTTCAGAAGCAAGCCGGATAGCCGGCTCCATGACCTTGGCCAGAGTGAGCTTGCCGTATTTCTTCTCCGCATAGGCCATTCCGGCAACCGATCCGGGAACGCCGACCGCCTTGTATCCAACAATGCTGGCGTTGGGAATGATATTGCCCTTGTCGTCGAGATACATATTCACAGAAGCCGCCAGAGGTGCCTTCTCGCGATAGTCGAGAAATGTAGATTTGCCGCCATGCAGGTGAATCAGCATGAACCCGCCGCCGCCAATGTTTCCTGCTAGCGGATGCACCACCGCCAGTGCAAATCCTGTAGCCACTGCTGCATCGACGGCATTGCCGCCTTCCTTTAAAATTTCTACTCCAGCATCCGTAGCCAGATGGTGAATGCTGACCACCATTGCGTGCCTCGCGCGGACGGGAGTCTCATTTTGTATCGCAAGAGATGGGTTGACTACTTGTTGGGCGAACAGGCTGGAACAAACAGAGAGGCTGACGGCGGCAGAAAGACAGAAGAAGCAGCGATTCATGGCAAGCGGTAGTTTAACGCGATTTTTTCAAAAGGCTACAATCCAGACTGCATGTCCACCCGCGTTCGCTCCTTTTCAAAGATCAACCTCGGCCTGGCCATCGGCCCATCGCGGCCCGACGGCTTCCACGCGCTGACGACCCTCTACCAGACGCTGGCCGCGCATGACTTGCTGACCATCGAAGCGCGTAAACTCACAGCCGGAAAAAGCAGCATCATTCTGACAACAAACGACAACCGTGTTCCCACGGATCAGCGAAACACCGTCTGGAAGATGCTCAACAAAGCCCTGTCCGGCAAACCGCCGGTAGAAGTCCACGTCCACATTGAAAAACGCCTTCCCGTCCAGGGCGGCCTCGGAGCCGGCTCAGCCAACGCCGCAGCCGCCCTTATCGGGTTAGAACATGATTTAAATCAGCAGCTTCCCGGCGCAGAACGCCTGAGGATCGCAGCCGAAGTGGGCTCCGATGTCCCCCTCTTCCTGGTCGGCGGAGCAGTCCTCGGCCTGGGACGCGGCGAAGAAGTCTACCCGATGCCCGACCTGCCTGAAACCCACTGCGTCGTGGCTCTCCCGAGCCTCGGCGTTTCAACCCCGCAGGCCTTCCGCGACTGGGATTCCCGCCACGCGGAGAGTTTGACCCAAGCCCCGTCCTCCGATAGACTGAAGGAGTTGAGTCGAGCTCTCTCGGCGTGTCTTTGCGAGCCGCACTCCTCCGGTGTCTTCTCTTTGGGAGAAGACCGGCCCGGGAATCTACTTCTCGCGCTTGTCCGAACCGGGATCGAAAACGACTTCGAAGAGGTCGTCTTCTGCCAGCATCCCTTACTCGGTGACATCAAGCGCATTTTAGTGTTTTCCGACCATCCGGAACAGTCGGCTCTCTACGCTGCGCTCTCAGGTTCCGGATCGGCCGTTTTCGGCCTCTACGAAACCGAGGCAGCAGCCCAAGCAGCCGAAGAGCGATTGTCGGCCAACGGTATTGCGTCAATGCGGACAAAAACCTTGCCCCGCAAAGCATACTGGCGGACGATGATAAAGGGTTCCACAAAAGGGTAGAAGCACCGGGCTTTAGCCCGGTGAAATACGGCCGGAAATAAGGGGCTTTAGCCCTGGGCCGTTAAAAGTTACTGGGCGATCGACTAATGGTAGGTCAAGTGCCTTTGGAGCACTTTGTCTAGGTTCGAATCCTAGTCGCCCAGCCAGATTTCAAGCTGCGCCATTGCCGGGTAACTTCCTGCAATGACGCGGGCAACGACAACAGAAGCCGCTGGCCATGCAGTCCGGCCAGCATGAGTGACAACCAACGCAAACCAGCTTGGGGGTTTCTTATGAAGACGGAAGTAGCGACAGAAGTATTGACGCCGGAAGCAGCAACCGACGGACGCGCAAAGGTCGCGCCCGAGCGTAAACGGCACCAGAAGCTCGCCGAAGACAGGCGCTTCAAGATCTTCTCCGGCACGGCAAACCGTGCATTGGCCGAAGAGATCTGCAAGCACATCAGCGTGCCGCTCGGTGAAACCAAAACGCAGCGCTTCGCGGATGGCGAAATTTACTTCCAGCTGCTCGAAAATGTTCGCGGAGTCGACGTTTTCGTCGTGCAGCCGACCTGCAATCCGGTGGATCAGCACCTTGTTGAGCTGCTGATCATGATCGATGCTCTGAAGCGCGCATCCGCCGGCAGGATCACCGTCGTGGTTCCGTACTATGGCTATGCGCGGCAGGACAGAAAAGACCGTCCGCGCGTTGCGATTTCGTCCAAGTTGGTCGCCGATTTGCTGACCACCGCGGGCGCCAATCGCGCGTTGTTTATGGATTTGCACGCGGCCCAGATTCAGGGGTTCTTCAACATCCCGGTCGATCACTTGTTCGCAAGCCCGGTGATGGTGAGCTACTTCAAGGAGTTGAACCTCCCGAATCTGACCGTGGTATCACCCGATGCGGGAGGCGTGGAACGCGCGCGCTTCTTCGCGACGAAAATGGGAGTGCCGCTGGCGATTGTCGACAAGCGCCGGATGGACATCAACGTGACGGAAGTGATGCACGTCATCGGTGAGGTGAAGGGAAGCACCTGCCTCATCATCGACGACATCATCGATACTGCCGGCACGCTGGTAAAGACAGTCGATGCGTTACTTGAAAAGGGCGCGACAAAAGTTTACGCGGGAGCATCGCACGCAGTGCTCTCAGGCCCGGCAGTAGAGCGCATTCGCAATTCGAGGCTGGTGGAGCTGATCGTCACGGACTCCATCCCGCTCAGCGAAGAAGCGAAGGCGCTGCCAAAGATAAAGGTGCGGTCGATTGCCGGACTCCTGGGAGCCGCAATCGAAAGCATCCACATGGAGACGAGCGTCAGCACGCTGTTCAGCTGACCGAGTCTGTTTCATCAGTTCGCGATTAAGCCAGCTTGGTCGCCAGGCAAAGGGAGCGGAGCCGATTCCGTGCCCGAAGGAAAAGGACAGAATGATTACTCAGGAAGTGGTAGCAGCAACACCCCGCGAGGGCAA
>NZ_DASQIX010000089.1:0-10024 GCF_035631355.1 Alloacidobacterium sp. | reverse complement strand
TGTATGCTCTGTGATGAACTGGCAATTCTCCAATCCATCGCGCAAAATCACATGCAACATTCCCATCAGCAGGGCCAGATCGGTTCCCGGGCGCAGAGGCAAAAACAGGTCCGCATTCCTTGCAATCGGGTTCAATCGAGGATCGGCGATGATCAACTTGCCGCCACGATCGCGGCAGCGCCAGACATAATCTGTGGTAATGGGTGAACAGTCGCCGACATTCGATCCAATGATGAAGAGGACGTCCGCTTTCGGAATATCGCTCCATGGAATCGGACTGCGATCTACGCCGAAAGCGAGTTTGTAAGCTACGCCTGCTGACACCATACACAGCCGGCCGTTGTAGTCCACATGGCGCGTACCCACGCCCAGACGCGCAAACTTCCCCACTAGATAGGATTTTTCCGTTGTGAGAGAAGCACCGCCATAAACCGCAACCGCATCCTTGCCGTACTTTTCCTGCACTTCGCGGATGCGTCGCGCGGAAAAACTGAGCGCTTCTTCCCATCCTGCTTTGCGAAATCCATGTTCGCTGCGCATTAGCGGATCGAGCAGGCGGTCAGGATGGCTCCCCTGCAAATAGCGTTTAACCCCCTTGGGACACAGCTTTCCCTTGTTGAAAGGGAAATCTTCCCATGGCTCGAAGCCAATCACCTGGTTCTCGCGGACTTTCAATTGAATGCCGCACTGTTGGCCGCAGAAACAGCAATGCGTCTTCACCAACTTCTCCGCCGGGTTGCGCGATTCATCCGACCACCCTCCCGGAGGTATTGCGTGAAGATGTGGGCCGAATTGCTCGTGGAGCTCTTCCACGGAAGCCGGAAGTTTAGCCACGGTTTGCCGTCTCCTTGACTCGAAGCTGCGCATGCGACAGCGTCTTTCGTTTGCATGGCGGACAGAGTTCCTGCCAATAGCCTGCCGGGCCGGGAATGCTGTAATCGAATCCGAGCTGAGGCAGCGCGCGTTTCAAATCGTCTATTTGCATTCTCGATGCAAACCGCTCGCCGCATCGGGCGCAGCGTGCGCCTTCATCGCGCGCTCCGGCCTGCTGGTAAAGCTTGGCGCCGAGTTGCGCGGGCCGCTGGAAAATGTGGAAGAACTTGCCGAAGGGGAGATACAAAAGAGCGGCAATCACGGTGATGGCATGGAGAATTGCGAGAAAGCTGTAGAGATTACCGCGCAGCCAGAACTGCGAGACAGTCAGCGCAAGACCGGTGACCGAAATCGCAAAGAGCAAGATAAGCGGGAAGAAGTCGAGCGTGAACGACTGAAGCGTCTGGGCACCAACATCCTGCAACCGCCGCCACAAGGCAAGAGAAATGCCAGTGAGCACGAGAACCGCTGCAATGTCGAGACCATGAAATGCGATTCCCGCCACGATTGAATTCAGCGGAAAGGATGCTATCGGGAAGCCGAAGACATAAGTCACATATGTCATCTGGTCAGTGGTTTTCGATCCGAAGGAGAGCCATCCAAAAACCAGCGGAAACGTAATGGCGGCGGCCAGAATACAGCCCCAGAACAGGAACTGGTGCATCCACCAGCGCAACGGCGAGCGGCGGCGGATAAACGTCTGCATCAAGATATTCGTTCCGAAAAGTCCGCTGATGTTTTTAAAGCTGCGCAAGAATCCCTGCTCTCTGGCAATCTGCCATCCGCGCTGCCAGAAGATTCGTGTCGGCGGCTTATCAAGCCAGACGATGTAGTGATAAGCCACACCCCATGTAGCGAAGATGATGGCAAACGTATATATCACCAATGCCGGATCGAAATTCTGCAGGTTGCGCGATCCTGCCACGATCGCCGCAATCAAAAGACCTGTCCAGATGGTGGCCCAGACACTGGCGCGTACCTGCGTCATAGCGCGGCTTTGCCTTACTGGAGCATGTTCGACAGCGGTGCGATCGGAAGCAAGAAGCGCGTGCGCGTTCAGCCGCCACAACAAAAACGCCGTCAGAGACAGCAGTATGAAACCTGGCCACTCTACTCCGAGTGTGTCGGCAAAAATGCCGAGCAGGAGGGGCGGGAAAAAGCCGCCCAATCCGCCTATCGCTCCAACCAGGCCCGTTACCGTTCCTGTATCTTTTGCAAAATACTGTGGCACTAATTTGAAGACTGCGCCATTCCCGATACCCAGGAGCGCCGCGCAGCCAAGAGCACCGGCAGTGAACGGCACCATGGATGGCCATGCCATCAGCAGAGAGAATGGAACGGTGCCGAAGAAGACAACGGACAGTACCTGCGCTCCGCCGATTCTGTCTGATAACCAGCCCCCCACAGGACGCAGCAGCGTAGCCAGCACAACGAAGCCGGCCGTCCGCAATCCGGCATTCGTCGGACTCAGATGGAATTGATCTTTGAGCAGGGTCGGAAGGTAAATTGAGAATGCAACAAATCCACCAAACGTGAGCCCATAAAAAGCTGACAGCGCCCATGCCAGGCGTTCGCGGCGAAGCAGCCCCACCATTTCGCCAAGCGTTTTTGCCTGCGAGCGGTCCGGAGAGTTCCGCGCAAACAGCACGAACACAATGGCCCATACCACCAACAACACGGACAAGCCGCGAAAAACCCGCTGCCATCCAAACGCCACTGCGAGGACTGGTCCCAGGAACACGACAACTGATTGCCCGATGTTGCCCAGTCCATATATGCCGAGCGCCGTTCCCTGCTTTTGTGGCGGGTACCACCGTGAAACAAAGCCTACGCCTACGGCAAACGAGGAGCCGGCGAGTCCCAGGCAAAACGCAGCCGCAAGTAACATGGAGTAGCTGGCAGCGAAGGACGCCCAAATTGGCGGAATGGCGGAGACGAACATCAGGACGGTGAAGATCACTCGCCCGCCGTACAAATCAGTGAGCATCCCCATGGGAATGCGCGCCAGAGATCCGAGAAGGACAGGAACAGCGACCAGGAAGGCTGACTGTGTAGCAGTGAGGTGTAATGCCTCGCGGAAGCGCGGAGCAAATGCGCTGATCAGCCCCCATGCGGCAAAGCACACGACAAAGGAGAGCGTCCCTAATGACAGTTGCGTGGACGCGCCTCGGCTCTTCTCAGCAACCATATCCGTCCTCGATAGGTGAACTGCCAGATTTGGTGTTGTTAGCCTAAGTCATTGACCACATCATAGTAACTCGAAAGTAGATGGCAAATATATGTATCACTACCTTCAATGGTGCCGATTGCCCAGCATAGTAGACCACTTTAGCGAGAAGTATGTATTGTAACCAGACGCAAATGTGCGGGAGGCTGAAGCAACGTTGCGAAAATGTTCCAGGCGAACAGGGTAACCGCCGTCAATTCCACAACCGCTGAACATGGTAGCATTTTCCATCCGAATTTCCAGTAATTTTCATAGGCAAGCGGCTCGAATGTTACGCGCATCGCACAGCCCAGTTGCAAGAGTAAGAGCGACCAAAGCATCAGCCGTGTGCTCCACAGGATTCGCATTCCGCAAAATGCCGGCAGGACTCGCTGGCCAATTACGAATACCATGCCTGCGATGAAACCCACGGTAATCGCGTGGCGGCTGGCGCCCCAGATGCCGCCCGCTTGGTCAGAGAGCACCGCCAGCGCACTTAGCACACATGAGACAACTAACCAGATGTATGGGATGCGGAGAAAAAGCGGAAACGAAGTGTGGACATTCAGCAGCTTTGCCGGCTGCACCGCTGGTTCCCAAACGTGAAGGGCATCGATAGCAAGCAGCGCAGCAAGAAAAAAAAGCACTGCGGAGATCGCCCACGATGCAAGAAACACAGCGATGACACCGGCAATGCTGAGACCATAAGCAATTAACAGGCGTGTATCACCCGGCTTCTTGAACCCGGCAAATATCGGGAGCCAGCGAGCGTTAAAACCCCAGATCGTTGGAACAATTACGCCCCAAACCGCCAGCACAATCAGTTGTTGATCCAGAAGATGCGGCAGTGCCGGTGTAGTGCCGGAGATTGCAAGATAGGCTACTGCTGCCAAATTCACGATCATCGCAACAAGAAAAGCAATCGTTCCGCCGAAAACGATTGTCATCCAGGCTTCTCTCCGTCGGCCTGTGTTGGAGGGGCGATGCCGCCGCACTGAACGATAGAAGAGAATGAATGCCGCCAATTGAAGCATGCCGGAGGTTGGCAGCAGAACTCTCCAATGCCAGCCGGTCACGCCACCAATCCAGCGCAGTGTGATACCTAGTGTCCAGGTCGTCCAGGCTATCCAACCAGCACGCACAGGAAACATAAGCGTGCTCTGCATTTTGGTCAGCGAATAGAAGCCGATACCCAGAATGAACGAGCCAATCCACCCAAAGATCTGTGCCTGCCCATGCGCCTGCAACCATGCCGGTGACAGGCTCCCGGCCAAATGTTGCTCAGAGATGCCGATTAGGTTCCACACGCCGAGGAACGTTCCCGGAAGAAGCATGAAGAGAAGCCCGCTTGCGACGAAAGCAATGATCAGCCTTTGACTGTGCCGCTCCATCGCTCTGCGCGCAGTATCCGTGGGCTGCTGCAATGCATGAGCAGCCATTATGCTCGCTCACTTTCCAACTTGAGAGCGCGTGGAAACAGAATGTTGTTTTCAAGGTGGATATGCTGATGCAGATCGCGCTCAAGGTCCTCGAGGGCCCGATAAAGTGCGTGGAGAGTCGTGCAAGCGCTATCTGGAGGGAGAAAATTATTGGTGACCTCACGCAGCATGCGAAGCTCATCTCCTGTCTGGTTATGATCCATCATCATCCGCGTGACTGGTTGCTGCACGCTGCCAAAGACCGCCTGCGCCAGCGGCTTCTGGTTCCAGCTCAACTGCTTGATGTATGGAAAGAGCACATTCTCTTCACAGAAAAAATGATGTGTCAGTTCGGCGCTGATAACCATAAGCTTTTCATTTACCTTGTAAATCTCTGGATACTCAGCCCCATGACGTCGTTCGACCTTAGCGGCCAGTTGCAGGACGAGACCGAGTTGATCGCGGGTGAACGCGTGGTGCTTGCCTACAATGTAGTCAATCAGATCTGGTAGCGGGGCTGTCTGCCAGGCGTTTTCTGGCTGGTCCATGTTTTGCCCTCGGCATTCCAGTTCCTCGATCACAATCGCAACGTTCTGGTCGCGGCCCGCGCAGGCTTCTGCTAGCGTGTATTTACCGCCACAACAGTAGTCGATTCCGAACTGCTCCAGTACGGGAATCGCGTCTGGCGCCTCAACAGCAATGTCGCGCACTGGTGTCTCTGCCGTAATAATCATCATGAATGAAACCTCCTGGTCATCCTGAGCATAGGGCCTTCTCTGCCCTCGCTCAGTGACTTAAATCACTCATGCCATTGCTGTTCGATAAGCTTATGCCGCAAGATGAAATGTAATGTCTCGTGAACAGCGCATACGCGTCCTGGCAAAATCATCGTTATGTCAAAATCTGCCGGAAACTGTCGTAGCCGAGCTTGCCGCTCGTTCGGTCGAGCGCAGGGTCAAGCAGGGACAAATCCTGTTCACCGCCAATGAGCCGGCTAGCGGAATGTATATCGTGCTTTCAGGATCTATCCGGGCTTTTCGTGAAAACATCGACGGGCGGGAACAGACAATTCATGTGGAGCGCGCTGGCGGCATATTGGCAGAAGTTGCCGTCTTCGACGGAGGGCCCTACCCTTCCAACGCTGTGGCCGACGAAGACTCGGACGTATTGTTTCTTTCAACTGAAGATGTGCACCGTTTCATGCTGCTTCACCCCGAAGCTGCGCTCGCTGCATTGGCCAACATGGCCAGGAAGCTTCGCATCGTTGCATCGCTTGCCGAGCAGCTTGCTCTACAAGATGTAGGTCAGCGGCTGGCCACGTTGCTGCTAGAAGAAGCGCGTCTCGCGTTGCCGAAATTGCAGGATGGCGTTTCGTTCTCCTTACCGTTGTCGCACGCGCAGATCGCGTCGCGCCTTGGATCAGTACGGGAAGTGGTGACGCGGACATTACAAAAACTCGTTCAACATGGCGTTATCGAGGTCCGCGGTCATCGCATTGTAGTGCTCAACGTCAAAGCACTCGTCTCAGAGGCACAAAAACGTCGCCATGGAACAAATACTCAACTCTCCTAGCACTCAACCGGGCCGGAACCCCTCGCGCTGAAGTAATCTCGGAAAGGCTGAGGCCTGTCAACGGCATCGTCCGGATCACACAATCCATAAAGTCGCTCATGAAGGCTACGCCAGGTTCTCCTAATTTCAACCGCAGCCTGCCTAGAGTTCGCATTGCAGTATATGGCTGGCCACGATAATATAGATATCGACGTATTGCGTTCATTTTGCAGGCGAACTGTGAAGCAAGCGCATCGACGAAGTACTTGAAAATCGAGCAGTTGCAAAGTGCGGAAGTGGTGAAATTGGCAGACACACCATCTTGAGGGGGTGGCGCCGAGAGGCATGGGGGTTCAAGTCCCCCCTTCCGCACCAAGAAGTTATCTGACTTAATCTTTCTGAGGTTCCTGAAGAAAACCGCGCATGTTTTATCTGATTCTTGCCATCCACATCATCGTTTGTATTGTTCTCTGTGTCGTTGTATTGCTGCAGCAGGGCAAGAGCGCAGATCTCGCCGGCGCTTTTGGCGGTCAGGGATCACAGACGGCCTTCGGCCCGCGTGGTGCGGCCAACCTACTTACACGCCTCACAACATGGTGCGCTGTCATCTTCATGCTGACCTCCATCGGTCTTACGATCCTGATGCAGAAGCGCTCAGGCGGACACTCGGTTTTGGAAGGCACCAAGACGACGCAGTCGGTTCCTGCCAAGAAGTAACCGGAAACCTCGTTTCACCAACAAGGCAGGCATCGAGCCTGCCTTTGCTGTTACCATCACGCTCACAGATTAACTAAGGATCTACCAGGTGAGCCCAAAGAATCCCCTCTCTCTTCTTCTAGCCTTTTCTGTCATTGCCTCCATACCGCTCTGCGCGCAAACTTCCTCGTCCAAAGAACTTGCCGTTCATGCTGGACGCATGATCGACGTGGGCAGCGGCGAGGTAATGAAGGACGCTTACATTGTGATCGCAGGCGACCGCATCAAGTCCATCGGCGCCAGCGCGCCCGCCGGTGACTCAGTTATCGACATGAGCAAGTACACCATCGTTCCAGGGCTGATCGATTGCCACGCGCACATCCTCTCCGACCCAACGACACAAACGCCGGGGCACTATCTGATGACCTCCGCGCCGCAGGCGACGGTGCGTGGCGTTGCCAATCTTCAGATATGGCTGGCGCACGGATTTACCGCTGTTCGTGACGCTGGCGAGGAGTATCCCTCGTATCCGCAGTTTGCGCTGCGCGATGGCGTTGCCAAAGGGCTGATCACGGGACCTCGCATCGTCGCGGCCGGCAGCTTTGTCTCGGTTACCGGTGGACACGGCGACGGCGACATCCTCTCACCGGACAAGCCTAGCCTTGAGCAGCCGAATACCGCGGACACCGTGGATGACGTAAACCGCGTCGTGCGCCGCGACATCAAGTATGGCGCGGACTGGATCAAGCTGATGGCCACCGGCGGCGTTATGGATCCCATCAGCGACTACCGCGTGCAGGAGTTGAGCGACGCGCAGATGGCGCGCGCGGTTGAAGTGGCGCATCGCGCCGGGCGCAAAGTGATGGCGCACGCCGAAGGCACCGTCGGCATCAAGGCTGCGGTGCGCGCTGGGGTTGACTCCATCGAGCATGGCACGATGCTCGACGATGAAGGCGCGCAGATGATGGCCGAGCGCGGGACGTGGCTCGTGCCCACACTCTATTGCTTTCAGCACGATCTTGAGACCGGTCTCTCCAAAGGCCGCGATCCGCGCAGCATGGCCAAGGGCATCGCCATCGTCAAGGAGCAGGGGCCTGCGTTTCAACGCGCGCTCAAGTATCACCTGAAAATCGCTTACGGCGTGGACGACGCCGACGTGGATGAGTCTGTGTCCAAGGAGTTTGGCGCGCTGGTGCGCGGCGGCATGACTCCGCTGCAGGCGCTGCAAGCAGCTACCATCAACGGCGCAACACTGCTCTCACTCGATAAGGACATGGGAACGATTGAGCCGGGTAAATATGCCGACCTGGTTGCCGTTCCCGGCGATCCGCTCGCGGACATCACCGTGATGGAGCACGTTGCCTGGGTGATGAAGGGCGGAGTTGTCGTAAAGCCTCTGGTGCAGTAAGACTACAGCTTTTCCGGCGCAGGACCGTACTGCTTAAGAAGGCCGTCGATATTGTCGGCCTTCCTGGAGCGCCATGTTTCCTCGCCCCATCGCTTTACTTCCGGCGAATCGTCGGCTTGCATTTCCTGATACACGAAGCTCAAGACGCGGTCGGTTGGCTCTTCGACCCAGGTGTTGCCCTGCCCGTGTACACGCGAGGCGCCGCGCTCCCAGCCTCGCGGCGTCAGATGCCATTCGGTCCATTCCTTGCGAATTGCCATAGCGATTCATTGTGACGCATTTTGCGTGTTTTGGGCAGCTTCGCTGACAATCAAACTATGGTTCTTGAGACTTTTCCTGTCGGGCTGCTGCAATGCAATTGCACCATTCTGGGCGACGAGACGACCGGCGAAGCCATGGTTATCGATCCGGGCGACAACATTCCGCAGATTGTGGCTCGCCTGGAAAAGCACAGGCTCAAACTGAACCAGATTGTCGTCACCCACGCTCATATCGATCACGTGGGCGGGGCCCTCAAGCTCAAGCAACGGACCGGAGCGCCGATTCTTCTCAACCAGAATGATTTGCCGCTGCTTGACATGATGGAGATGCAGGCGGGCTGGCTCGGCACTGCTACCCCGGAAGTTGCGCCGCCGGATGCCAGCGCCGAGGACCATCTCATCGTCGGACTGGAGAAGTATCCGGCTCAGGTGCTGCACACTCCGGGTCATACGCCGGGGAGCATCTGTCTGCATTTCGTTCCGCAGAAGCTGCTGATTGCAGGCGATACGCTCTTTGCCGGATCGATTGGCCGGACGGATCTTCCGGGCGGGAACACCAGGACGATTTTGCGGTCAATTCATGACCGTCTGCTACCGCTTCCCGATGAAACACGGGTGATTCCAGGCCATGGGCCTGCAACTACAATCGGGGAAGAGCGGGAGTCCAATCCGTTTCTCTAAGGTTGATCCCCTCCCCTGCTTTCGTCCCATTTTCCTTATTTTTCAATGGTTAGCGAGGGATCATCCCCGGCTATCCACTTGATTTTATTGTGCTTAGATGCTTTCTAGTATTTTCAATCACTTAGCGGGTAATCCCTTCATGCCGCACTAGTCTAGTCAAAATGAAAAGCCCGCGGATTCGCGGGCTTCCTCTCTATTTCTAATGATAGCAGTTTCAGCGAAATAACAGGCCAAATCGCCTTGTCTTTATTTGTCTTGTTTTCAGTGGTTTGTAAATTATTTTGACGGTTAGGGGCTTGACAACTATTTCGCTCGTCGGCCTATCGCAGTAGAGTTTCGATCGAGAAGTTCTCGCACGCGAGAACCAGTTCCTCAACCGCGACATCGCCTGAACCCTTGCCACTCAAGGCCGGACCTGCGTATTTCTTTGGGGTGGCCTGGGCCAGTTTATACATCTCAATGGGCTGGTTCGCTTCATTTCGTAGGATGATTGTGATCAACTGCTTTGCGTTCGGGCCGGAGGATTTTGCGCTGTTGATCCAGTTCCAGAGGCTTGCGGAATCGATGACGCCACGTTTCAACGTAACGTCATTGACTTTGTGAGAGCCCTGAATTTTGGACATCTCAGTGAATCCGCCGACCGGCGTGCCTCCAAGGCTGATCAAGTAGTTGTAGGACGAATATGGAGCCATGCGATTCGACATCGAGATTTTGCTCCTTTGAGAGACCCCAGGCTAATGCCCTTTTCATTTTCAGACATCATGGCTCACGAGTCATGCCTTTTGTTTGTCGGATTGTTTGGATGATAAGTCGAGAGGAGCACGAGGTGTTGCGAAAGGCTGGACTCAGCGATGAGGCTGATCCAGAGAACAACCTCGGAGGCTCCTCAGAGACTATGTATTACATCGGACTGGACGTGCACAAGAAGACG
>NZ_DASQIX010000088.1:0-27698 GCF_035631355.1 Alloacidobacterium sp. | reverse complement strand
AGGGTAGGTTAGTCACGTGTTACTCACCCGTGCGCCACTTTACTCATGGATTGCTCCACTTTCTCGTTCGACTTGCATGTGTTAGGCACGCCGCCAGCGTTGATTCTGAGCCAGGATCAAACTCTCGTTTGAAACCTGATGATTGCATCTAACTGACGGAGGTCAGAGATGCAATCGCCCTGCAATGCTCGAAAGATTGCAGAGCACAATATAGTGAGAATGATCAAACCGATCTTCTTCCATTCTCACGACTGGCATGTTCAACCTGATTGTCAAAGATCCTCAACAGACACCGCCTGAGCAGGCTGTTTTTGGATCGAGAGCGTGACCGAATCACGCGTCCTCGAACTTGTTGCGCCGTTTTTGCGCGAACTTTTTAAGACTATCGAAGTTTGAAGCGTTCGTCAAACGTTTTGGCAAACTTTTTTGTTTACCTTTTCACGACCTGCTTCACAAGCGCAATCCATCAGGATTTCCCGCTCATTGCTTCTTCGCCAGAGTCAAAATTCAACTCCGAAAAGTTCCGCACAGCGCTAAACTTTGAAAGATCCATCGCAAGACGTAGCTTGCGACCGGGCATTTGAGCCCTGAAGGAGAATTACTCCTTATTTGCAATGGATTGTTCGCTCTGAATATGTCGCTTACTGCGACTGTCGAACCATCACTTTAGGCTTCGCTATCTACTCAGGCCTCTACTCTGGGCCGGGAGCGAAGCAAGCTTCCTACTACTTTCGTATCGCTTATTATCTTATCGCAGACAAGCGCATCGTGCAAGCTCATCCGCCCACAGAAACAAGCGCCTCATCAGCGCTTTCTTTATCTCGTAGCGACAAAGTGAATATTACCAATCCGGGCAGGTTGCTGCAACTGTTGAAAACCGGGAATGCTGTTGAAAAGTCAAGCTGAGCCAGTGTTTATGCGGCTTTCAGCTGCTGGAGCATTTGCGGTTAGCTCTTCACCTTGAACGTTCGCAGCATTTGCTCGAAGGTAGGCCGCAGCATCTCGAAGTTTTTCTGCGGAGCCACAAACACCAGATAACTCAGCGATCCATCATCGCGCGCAACAGCCACCAGCCAATCGCGTTCGCTTGCGCCACCTGCCGATTCTCCCTGGTTCAGAAACTCCACGCTCCTGGCATCGCGCTGGTTCACCCGAATCTGGTCGACGCTGGTCGTCTCTTTGAGCCTCGTATTTCCCTGCTGAATCGAGACGATTAATTGCTGCGTTGCCGTTCCCAGGTCGGCTCCCTGCTGAGGTTGGAAATCATCAATGATTACGCCATAAATCACTGTATTGCTGTCACTTGCAGACGTCGCGACGCCATTGGGTGGGGCAATGGTTGTGCCTGCATCTGCCTTCTCTACAGCCTGCCAGTTCGCCGGATACTGCACGGTAAACCCAGATCCATCGAGCAGAGTCCATTGTCCATTCGGTTGAAAATCATTAGGCTGCACATCTATCGGAGGCGGAACACTCCCGCTCTTGCCTCGCCACGTGCCACTTGAAATTTCCTTCGCCGAATACGCATGCATACCCATCGCCAGCTTGTGAATCTTCTGGAACTCAGGCGTGGTCTTCAGCCATTGCGGACGCGGCGGAAGTGTTGCAATCTCAGCATTTACATATTCTGACCGGTTCCCTGGATTGGGATGGTCGCTCAAAAACTGCGAGCCGCCATTGCCGTATTTGCCCTGAATAATCTCGAAAAACTGCACCATACCCCGCGGGTCGTACCCGGCGTCATAGGCAATGTCGGTGCCCATCAAATCGGCCTGTTTCTCCGCATCGCGGCCCATCTTCAAGAAAGTCATACCAGCTGCCGCGCCCACTCCCTCCGCCGCCAGTGCGCCGCCTGCGCCAGGCAGCAGAACTCCAGCCGCAAGCTGACCCAGCGCCCACCACGGCGCCTGAGATTGCTGTTTCGTAATATTGCAAGTCGCATGACACATCACCACATGGGAAATCTCGTGCGCCATCACACCCGCAAGCTGCGCCTCAGTCTCCGCAGCCTGAATCGTCCCCAGATTCACAAAAATCGGCCCGCCAGGCAGCGCAAACGCATTGATGTCCGCCTGGTTGATGACATGGAATGAATAGTGCCACGGAGAAGCCGGTGCAGCCTGCACAAGCTTCGCGCCCAGTTGCTGGATATATAGGGTCACCGGGCTCGAATCCGGCAGTATCGGCATTTGCTTGTAAACCTGCGCTTCCGCCTTCTTTCCTTCGACAATCTCGCGATCAGGAGTGAAGGAATTCTTGCACGGCGGCGGCTGGACAAAACGCGCATGTGCCGGCATGACTACTGAAAACGCAAGCAGCACAACAGCAAGCCAATGGATTCTAATTCTCGTCATATGCACACACGCTTTTGGATGCAGTAAATTTATTGCTGCGCGAAGCGCCCTCGACTACGCACACAGGACACGCTAACGCTTAAACGGCAGCCCTCAATCCTGCCGCGCAATCACGCCCAGGTCAGTCAATCCGTTCACGAAGAACTGCACAGCGAGCGCGACCAGCAGAAGTCCCATAATGCGCACAAGAATGCGGATTCCTGTCTCGCCCAGAATGCCGCGCACACGATCCGCGCCATTCAGCACGCCATAGCTGGCGACGGCGGTGATCGCAATCGAACCGATGATGGCAAACATCTGCCAGTGGTTCGGGGCCTGTCCAACCAGCACCATGACACTCGAAATCGCGCCCGGCCCGGCCAGCATGGGAATACCGAGCGGCACAATTCCTGCATCTTCTTTGGATGCTGCTTCTGTTGTTTCGTCGGACGACTCCTGCGTCGGCGACCGCTTTGCCTCCAGCA
This sequence comes from Alloacidobacterium sp., assembly GCF_035631355.1. Lineage (NCBI taxonomy): Bacteria > Pseudomonadati > Acidobacteriota > Terriglobia > Terriglobales > Acidobacteriaceae > Alloacidobacterium > Alloacidobacterium sp. Next base: position 24,880 of record NZ_DASQIX010000088.1, on the reverse strand, counting down.
TGTCAATGCCGATCAGCAGAAGAATGAGGCCGCCAGCAATCTCAAATGCGGGCAGCTTGATGCCGAAAAGACTGAAAATAAATTGCCCGGCAAAAGCAAAGGCCGTGAGCACAATAAAACAGGTCAGCGAAGCCTTGAAGGCCATGCGCCTGCGGCGCTTGGCCTCCGCACCCGCGGTAATTGCAAGAAACGACCCGATCGCGGCAAACGGGTCGACAAGAAAGAAGATGGAGCTGAAGGCCAGCAGCGAAAACCGCACATAAGTCGAGTGCTGCAGTTCATGCAGCGCCGTATTCGCCGGGCCATACATATTCCATTGAAGTTACTGTATCTTTGTGCCCATCCGCTACAGGTAGCCGAGGCATAGAAAATCACGGATTCAATTAAAACCGTGACCAGGCCAGGCCATCCGCGTTTTTGCCGGCATCGATTGCAGTTTTGACATTCCAGGCTGCAAGATCGATGACCGCCACCTGGTTGCTGTGCCCGCAGGAAACATAAGCCACACCATTATCGGGCCGCACCAGAATCTCGGTCGGCCCCTGCGGCACATCGATCGTTCGCGCCACCTTCAGCGTGGAGAGATCGACGACTGCAACCTTATTCGCAGAAGTGAGCGCCACCAGCAGCCATTTACCATCTTTCGTTGATGCAGTGCCGTAACCAATCGACGGCAGTTCAATCCACGACTTCACCTTGTTGGTTGCCGTATCAATCACCGCCATCCGCGGCTGAGAATAGTCAGCTACGAAGACCAGCTTGTCATCATTTGACAACGAGATGCGCTGCACCGTCTTCGCCACCGGAATGACTGTGACGGTCTTGTGCGCCTTAAGGTCAAGAACAGAAACGCTCCCCGGCCCGACATTCGCGGTATAGCCGTAATGCCCGTCGCGGGTAATCGCCAGCATGTGCGACTCGGCCGCGCCCGTAGGAATCGACGCAACGATCTTAAGCGTCTTCGGATCGATAGCTGTGACCGAGTTGTCGATTTCCGTCGTCACATAGAGCAGCCCGCTATTGGGGTCGTAAATCGGCTTGTGCGGGCGCACTCCATGACCGAAGCTCACAGTCTTGACGACTTTCCGACTGGCAATGTCGATCACGTCCATTGTGCTACCGTCAGTGCCGGGCCTGCCCACGCCTGAATTGCCATAGATGGGCACAAACGCGAGCTTTCCATCAGGCGATGCTGCCACTTCATGGCCGGTGTAGCTGTCTTCGGGGACAGCGGCAATCTGCTTCTCTGTCGCCGGATCGATGATGCTGAGACTCTGGCTTGTCTGATTGGCAACCAGCAGGACAGCGTGCGGAGCGCTCTGCGCTATCAATGCAAGCGGGGCCGCGCATAACATGAGCAATAAAAGTCTGGAATTTGGCATTGCCCGCGAATGTATCACATCATGGCGGCGCCAGGCAGCGAACGGCGCCAGGGAAGACCAACTCGACGATGAATATCCCCGGCGCTTCTGCAGTTTAGTGTTTATTGACCTTCGCAACTCACATTGTTGTTCCAGTCGACAAAAGCGCCTTGCGGATTGTCTCTCCACGCCCAAACATGCAACTCAAAAAACGAGGGAATGCCGAACCGATTTGGCGCATCCACGAACTGGAAATCCTGACCTTCGAGCTGCGGCGGCGCATTGTCGTGAGCTGCCAGCCATATGGTTGCATCCACGATGTACTCGACCCCCACAAGCCGCCGCGCTTTCCCCACCGGTTCGTAGATCAGCGCTTCAGGTGCGCGCTCATCCAGCGCGCCGTCTCCTACCAGACCCATGTTGATGTAGTGGATTCCCATAGCACCATGATCAGGGCCGCTGACGCAGCCGAACGCGGGCGCGTATCCAGTCCCTCTGAGATTGTTCACGTTTAGGAACTGCGCCGTGTTTTCGCGCACCACCTGTACAAGTTTCGCCGGGACTTCGTGATCGTGATTGTGACTAGAATCTTGTGCGATTGCGAGAATCGGCGCACCAATCACAATCGCGCTTATGAAGATCCATCGCAGATTGCCCGCGATTATCTTGAGCACTGAGCTTATATTGCTTGTCATTACTTTCTCCTTTTTATCCTTCGCATTCCTGGGGCCCGTATGCATTGAAAATCCTGGGCTTACATCCGCTCTGCCGTTATCGAGATGGGCGTTCCATTCATGAGCGAATCGAAAACCGGTGAATGTGCCGAGCCGAGCCTCACGATCTCTTCGATCTGCTCGTCGGGCACATCGGCCTTGATCCTGAACTGCACCCGGATTCCCTGGTATCCATTGCGGACGTTTTTATCGAGTTCGAGAAACCCGTGCAGATCGATATCGCCTTCCAGCGCCGATTCGATTTCCTGGATTTGAATGCCGCGGGCTGCGGCGTGATACACCATCGACGTTGTCAGGCATGCAGCCAGAGCGTGCAGCAAAAACTCGACGGGGTTTGCCGCCGTGTCTTTGCCGAGCAGCACCGGCGGTTCATCCGCTTCGAGAACAAACAACTCAGAGCGAGAGCGTTCCTGAGCGGCGCCATAGAAATCGTCTACGGTCGATCTGTTGCGGCTGCCGGATTCCCACTGATTGCGAGCTCTGAACTTGAACTTTGCGATCGCGGGTGTTACCTTGACCGCCTGAATCGTTGCGAACAGATCATCCACCATGACTCCGTTAACCACAGTTGACAGCTTTGTTGCAGTTGCCATCTTTCCTCCTTTTTGGGCCCGATAGCTAAAAATTAAGCGCAAGATTCATGCGTCACAAGGTGGCAGATATGCCATCCTATAGAGGTATTTCGGCCAAACTGCTCAAACCAGTTTTCGAGGTGGGTAATGCCGGCAAAAGAAGTTACAGTCCTGCTGCTCGACCAGATGTTTTCTTCCACGGCGATTGGACCGATGGAGATCTTTCGTCACGCCGGTTCACTGTGGAACATCCTTACGGGAGCGCGCTCTGCTCCCAGCTTTCATGTGACAACCGCATCAGCAGATGGCCGCCCGGTCCGATGTGATGGAGGGATTCAGATCCGGCCGAGTTGTGCGCTGAAGGATGTCCGCAAGACCGATCTGATCTTTGTTCCAACAACAGGACTCAGCGTGGATGATGTCGTCGAGCGCAATGCCCCCATCGTGCCCTGGCTGCAGCGGCGAAGCAGTCGTGGCATAGACATTGCAAGCGTGTGCTCAGGCGTGGGCCTGGTTGCAGCCGCCGGATTGCTCGACGGCAAACGCGCCACTACGCACTGGGGCCTGGCCGAATGCTTTCGACAGAAATATCCAAATGTAAATTGGATGCCTGAGCTGATGATCACCGAGGACCGAGGCTTCTTTTGCGGAGGCGGGGTCAATGCATCGCTCGATCTAAGCATTTATCTGGTGGAGCGTTTCTGCGGCCACGAAATCGCCATGCAGACTGCAAAGGCGCTGTTGATTGAGACGCCACGCGGATGGCAGTCCGGATTCGCTGTCGTGCCGCTGAAAACAGACCATACAGACGACAGCATCGCCAGCGCTCAGGAGTGGATGCACAAGAACTTTGCAAAGACTTTTCCCCTGGACGAGCCAGCCAGACGCGTCGGCATGAGCATGCGTAATTTCGTACGCCGTTTCAAGGAAGCCACCGGCGATAGCCCACTGACCTATCTACAGAAGCTGCGGATTGCCGCCGCCAAACGCATGCTGGAGGGCGGCCACCACACAATGCAGGAGATCAGCGAAGCTGTCGGTTATCAGGATGCTGTCTTCTTCCGGGCACTGTTTCAGCGCCACACTGGCGTATCGCCCAGCGCCTACCGGGAGAGGTTCGGGATTTAGGGATTCCCTCATTTCCCTGCGGTCGTCAGAATGACGCGCATATGTGTCGAAATTCAAGGCTGTGCTACAGATCGTTCGGCAGAGCTAAAGCGATTCAGTGTAAAATTTCGCCGACCGAACTTCTCAAGAAAAAACGCAGCTTAGGAGAAACCTTGCGCCCCGTTCAGACCGCACTTCGTTTTGCCGCCTTCATCCTCGCCTTCACATCACTGACCTTCGCGCAGCAATCAACCAATACGCCGCCGGTGCCTCACGCCAAGACCATCCACCTCAAGCACGTTCTCGTCATTGGCGAAACCAAAGGCTTCGAGCATGATTCCGTCCCTGACGCCATGGTCGCCATCTTCGAGATGGGCCGCGACAGCGGTCTCTGGGACACGACCATCCGCACCGATACGGAGCTGCTGACCAAGAAAGACCTGGGTAGAAACGCCAAGAACCTCGACTACTTTGACGCCATCGTCTTCACCAGCACTACGGGCGAGCTCGACATGGACGACAGCCAAAAGAAGGACATGATGACCGCCATTCATGACGAGGGCAAGGGTTTTGTCGGCATCCATGCCGCGCTCGACACCAACTACAAGTGGCCCGAGTATGGCGAGATGATCGGCGGATGGTTCGACCAGCATCCCTGGATGACATTCAACGCGCCCATCATCAATGAAGATCCAAGCTTCCCAGCTGTGCGCCACTTCCCGCACGAATTCGTAAAGTATGACGAGATCTATCAGCCAAAAGACTGGTCGCGCGACAAGGTCAACGTTCTGCTTAGCCTCGACCCCTCACGACTCGACTACAGCAATAATCCCCGCATTCACCGCGCCGACCACGACTTCGCCGTCGCCTGGTCAAAGATGTACGGTAAAGGCCGCGTCTTTTACTCAACTCTCGGCCACACGGAAGAAGCCTGGAGCGACCCTGACATTCGCAAGATGTACTTTGAAGCCATCAAGTGGGTGCTGGGTATGACCGATGGCAGCACCGCGTCTCATGCGCGGCCGTCGCAACCTTAGTGGAAATGCATTCACACAAAAACGGTGTCCCCTCCTTTCGCGCGGCTTACGAAAGGAGGGGACTGCACAAGACAAGTTCGGCACATTCCACATCGCCTGTCATTTTGCCATATCTACTCTGAAATCACCGCACCATAGTTTCGTTCCGCCGCAAACCTGCGCTAAATCAGCTCCCGCACAGATATAATGGAAGGTTCAAGAAGGAAAGGAGCGCTCGCTTCGCATGCCCATCCAGCCCACCAGCAAGATCTGGCACAATGGCAACCTCATACCGTGGGACAAGGCCCAGATTCACGTCATGAGCCATGTTGTGCACTACGGCTCGTCAGTATTCGAAGGCATTCGCTGCTACGCGCAGCCGCAGGGAGCAGCCGTTTTCCGGCTGCCTGAGCACATGCAGCGCCTCATCGACTCGGCCAAGATTTACCGCATGACGCTGCCTTACTCGCTCGACCAGCTTTCGAACGGCGTCGTCGAGCTCATCGAGGCCAACGGTATTGCGCCTTGCTACATCCGTCCCATCGCGCTACGCGGATACGGCGAAGTCGGCGTAAATCCGAAGAATTCTCCCATCGAGATTTACATCGCCAACTATCCCTGGGGCAAATACGTTGCCGGAGACGACGGCGCCGACGTCTGCATCTCCTCGTGGAACCGGCTTGCGCCCAACACGCTGCCCTCGCTCGCCAAGGCAGGCGCTAACTACATGAACTCACAGCTCATTCGCATGGAAGCCGATATCAACGGCTATGCCGAGGGCATCGCACTCGACGTGAACGGCTACGCCTCCGAGGGGTCGGGCGAGAATCTCTTTGTCGTGCGCAATGGAGTCATCTATACTTCGCCGCTTGCCAATTCCGTCCTCGCCGGAATCACCCGCGACTCAGTGCTGACACTGGCCCGCCACCTCGGCCTGACAGTAGTCGAGCAGCCTCTACCGCGCGAACTGCTATACATTGCCGATGAAGTCTTCTTCACAGGAACCGCTGCCGAAGTCACACCAATCCGTTCGGTAGACCGCATCCCGGTGGCGGACGGCAAGATCGGCCCCATTACCAAGCAGCTGGCCGACGAGTTCTTAGGAATCGCCAACGGCCTCAAGCCTGATCGCTTCGGCTGGCTCACACCAGTCAATGTCAATGTCGAGCAGACGGTCGCAGTCTAGCAGCACTTCCCAAAAAAGAAGCACATGAAAGCCCCAGTAAATACTGGGGCTTCCGTTTACCACTTTACTCGCTGTCATTCTGACGAAGTATGTAGAGATCAGTACGTCTCTACGAGACGGGTACTCAGTCCAGACCTCTACCAGAGAAGCTTTACCGCGAATTGAACTTGGCGCGAAGTTGTTGATGTGCTGGTGATTGCCCCGGCTGTTCCAGAAAGGCCCGACGGCGTGAACACGATGAGGTTGGGCGTATTGAAATTGGCACGGTTCAACAGATTAAACATCTCGGCGCGAAATTGAAGCGTCAGCCGCTCGTGAATGGCGGTATCTTTGCCCGCTGAAAAATCCCATGTGCCGAGACCCGGGCCAATCAGTGTGTCTCTGCCGAGATTGCCGTAAAAGCCACTGTTCGCAGGGGGTTGCAGAAACGCCTCAGGGTTGAACCACTGAGAAGGTTTGCCGAAGATCGCAGAGCCGTGGAAGTTTGGATTTGCAAAGGGTCTTACGGGATTGCGCGTGTCTCCATTGTTCGAAGGATTGTAGCTGAGTTGCGGCGTGAATGGGAATCCAGACTGGACAGTCACGATGCTGTTTACCGACCATCCGTTTACAAGAGCATTGGCAAAACCTGTGAGGTTATTGACAAAGGCCTTATTACGGCCAAAGGGCAATATATAGACGGCGCTGATTACTCCGATATTTCTGACGTCATAGGTGGCGAGGCCCCAGTCGGCATGCAGGTCGTATGGATTGGAGACCAGGCCGGGCGCGTTGCCTGCCGCTGTTGCATTGAGGGAATCTCCGTTGTCCAACGCCTTTGACCATGTGTAGACACCGCGCAGTGACAGGTCATGGCTGAAGCGATGATTAACATCGACCTGAAGTGAGTTATAGTTACTGTTTCCCCAAGAAAACCATGTCCAGGTGTTGGCCAGAGTCGTATTCGCCTTCGGCGTGCCCGCCGGGATGTAGAACGCTCCGGAGGGGACGGCTGTATTCGCCAACCCGTTGGGGAAATTGGCGGGATAAGCTCCAGGACAAGGTGATGCGGGACAGATTGTCGGAACAGGCTGGTTGCCATCGACGCCGATAAGTTGATGATAGCCGTGCGACCCAACATAACCGACAGTGAGGGAAGTGTTCGGCGTAAGTTCCTGCTCGACTCTCAGCGAGTAAGAGATCAAAGTCGGCATCTTGGCGTCCGGCTGAACGCCGCCCGGAACCAGCAGCGCCTTTGCTGGTGTGGGAGCCTGGGGATTGAGAGGGAGACTCGATACCGGCAGCGAAGCGATGCTGTAGGTCGGGTTGAAGGGTGCATTTTGATCCATGCGATATCCCAGATCGTCCAGCAGCTCGTTGTAAATGCCGAACCCGGCGCGAACGACTGTCTTGTCCAGTCGCGGACTCCATGCCAATCCGATGCGCGGTTCCGGGAGGAATTTTGCATTGTTAGTCGTGAATGCATTGTCCCCAACGTGCGGCTGGCTGGAGATCACACGATCCGTGAAGGTGTAGTTGGCGGCGCGTCCGTGGGCCTCATTCCAGCCGGTTGAGAATTCGCCGCGGAATCCCAGAGTCGCAGTCAGCTTTGGGCTCAGCCGGATTACATCTTGCGCATAAACAGCTCCAAATAAAGATCGCCAATTCATTTCTGTCGGCGCTGGACTGTACAGGAAGCTGCTCGTCGTCCCTTGCAGGAATGTCTGAAGGCTGGTGAATGTAGCTTGTCCGTACTGGCTGAGATTGATAGTTTCGTTTGACTGGAACTGTTGAAACCATGCGCCGAGGCTCATCTGATGGCGGCCATGCGACAGCGTAACGCGATCTTCATACGTAAAGAGATTACGCACGATCGGCAGATTGCTTCCATTATTGCTTCCCGCCAGGCCGATTTGCGCCTGGGGATTGGAAGCGGCGCTTCCTCCCACCACGACAGCACCAACCGGACGTCCGGTGATGAATCCGGCAACGCTGGCCGCAGGCGTGCCCGGCGTAGGTTCGCCAGTGAAGAAGTAGGCAGCACGCGAGTAGCCAACGCGGGCCAGATTCAGCAGCGCAGGCGAGAAAATATGCGTTTCGTCGAGGCTGAGAACTTGCTCTCGCAGAGTCAGAATGTCGGTGCTGTAGGGATTCGCTGTGGTCTCTGTATAGTCCGCGCCGTCATCGATGGTATATGTTCCAGCAAGCGTATCTTTGGGAGAAAAAGTCTGGTCGAGGCGGGCTGTTCCGAAATCTTCACGGATGGTTTGCAATGGGTTGCTGAAGACTTGCGCGATGCCGTTGAAGTCAGGAGCGTCCGCGGGAGGAGTTGGCCACAAGTTCAACAACGGCTTTACGCTGTCTACTGCTTTCGCACGCGACGCCAGGTCGGGCACAAAGGCAGCCGACGTCTGATGCAGGTTCTGGCGATAGCCTTCGTAGTTTGCAAAGAGAAAGGTTTTGTCCTTGTGCAGCGGTCCGCCGAGCGAACCGCCAAACTGGTTGCGCTGAAATGGCGGAGCCGAGCCTTGGTCGAAATAGTTCGGGGCATCGAGAACGTTGTTGCGTAGAAACTCATACGCCGAACCGTGCAGCTGGTTCGTTCCCGACTGCGTAACAATAATGACCTGAGCGCCGGGACGCTTGCCGTATTCGGCTCCGTAGGAATCGCGCAGGACATTGAACTCGCGGACGGCTTCTACCCCGAGTAGTTGCTGGCTGGGGCCACCTGGCTGCATGTTGTTTTCCGCAGCCCCGGTGAACTCGACGCCGTTCAAGAGAAACAGATTTTGCTGAGGACGGTTCCCGGACACCGCAAAGTTATTTCCGGTGGTTGAGTTCGAGACTCCTATGCCGCCGGTTTTTTGCGATGTGAAATTTACGATGCCCGGGTTCAGAGTCAGCAGCAGGTCGTAACTGCGTCCATTCAGCGGTAGCTCTTTTACCTGCTGCTCGCCCACCAGCCCTGAAATGTCCTGTGACGTTACATTCACAACGGGAACGTTTTCAACGACAGTAACCTGCTGTTTCACTTCTCCAACCTGCAGGCTCAGATCGGCGGTTGCATCCTGGCCGACGACCAGAAAGATGCCCTCGCGCACCTTCTCGGCAAAGCCATCTTTGCGGGCCCGGACCTCGTATCGTCCTACCGGAAGCTCAAAGAGTTGATATTCCCCTGTTTGATCGGTGAGAGTGGTTCGTGAGATCCTCGTATCCAGGTTGTTTGCCGTTACGGACGCAGCCGGCACCGCAGCACCGGCGGGATCGGTGACTTTGCCCGACAGGTTTGCTGATACCTGAGCTTCCGCAGAAAAACAGCTCAGCACCAGAACGCACAACAAGATCGCAGACAAACGGCCACTGGCAAATGACATTGCTACCCTCACAGGGTTTGAAAAACTGAAGGATCAGGCTCGGGAACCGCCATCCAGCCCATTGCGCCCACGGCAAGAATTGCGTCTTGCCGCTCCTCGAGCTGTTTTCGACACAAAACTATATTAATTTGATTGAATAGAGTCGTTAATGTCAATCGTATCTAGTCGAAAGTGCCCCAGTTCAGGCCATGCCGTGGGAACGGGCGTGTGCGTGGCGAGAGAAGTGCGGCTCGTCCAATAGCGCTGTAAGCTTTTTGCCGTTTAGTTCTTCGTAGACCTTCTGCACTTGCGCAGGGAATCCATCGCCTTTGCCGCTGTCAGAGATATACCTGGCAATCTGCTGATTGCCCTTGAGTGTCGAGCGGATGGCTTCGATCTCGGTCTTCGTCTGATCGGGCGCGGCATTGGCGAGGCGGGAGCCGACCTGGTCTTGCAGCGCTTTGAAGAATGCCTGCTGATCATCGAGGACTGAACTAACGGAGCGATGACCGTGCCCGGTGCAGACGATCTTCGCTCCGAGTTTCCTGGCGACATCGAGCGTTGCGATCCATTGTCCTACGTTGCCGTCACCGACGTAGTTATAGGGTCCGTTCACGCAGACATCTCCAGTGAAAAGAATCTTCTGCTCCGGCAGCCAGGCTACGGCATCGCCATGCGTATGAGCCACGCCCAGATGCATGAGTTCGACGCGATGCTTGCCATCGTCAAAGTAAAGCTCTTTTGGAAAAAGAACCGAAGGTGGCTTAAGTCTGCCAGCCCTTACATCGGCGCGCTCCTTTGCAGACTCTTCCCATCTGCCCGGCTTGCTGTCGTAGTAGCCGGTTTCATAGCGCCGCATCTCTGCGACAACGCCGGTGTGCGCGACCGGTACGCCGCCGTTTTCGACGAAAATCTGGTTCCCGTAGGCATGGTCTCCATGATGATGCGTGTCGAAGGCGAAGCGTATTGGCTTATCCGTGATGGAGCGGATTTTGCTGATCATCAGCTTTGCGCCAGCGGGAAAGTTGGCGTCGATGACCAACACATAATCTTCGAAGATGATCCAGCCGTTGTTGCAGACGGCGGGAGCATTGTCTGAAACGACGTCGCCCTCGTGGAAATAGATGTCCGGCGCGAGCTTGTCCACTTCAGCGTCCTGTGCCGCAGCCACTGAAACTGCTCCGTGTAGAAGCTCGGTCTCGGCCGCAACGCTTAAGAACGCAGTGCCTGCTGCAAGGAATTCACGCCGATTGACTTTGCACATGCTTCACCACCTGATGGTTTCGATCTTTCTGCTGAAAACCGAGCTCTGAAAATCGTTTGGCGGGATTGTACGCTACGGAGTGAAATGTGGATTGGAATAATCTCTTAAAGATCAGGCCCGAGGAATTCTGCGTCGGAAAGGCGACACACAGTGGGTGAATACGAAGCGATGCTCGCGGTTGCGATCAGAGAAGCACTCCATGGACTCGAAGAGGGCGGCATCCCGATAGGTGCAGCGATCTTCGCCCAAGCTGGGAAATTGCTCGGCGCGGGACACAACCGCCGGGTGCAGCATGGCGATCCATCTGCCCACGGCGAAACCGACGCCTTTCGCAATGCCGGCCGTCAGCGCTCTTATGGCAATCTCATCATGGTCACAACGCTCGCGCCTTGCTGGTATTGCAGTGGCCTGATTCGTCAGTTCGGTTTTCGCAAGGTCATTGTGGGTGAAAGCCGTAATTTTCAGGGCGGCGTTGAGTGGCTACGTTCAAACGGAATTGAAGTAGTTGATCTGGATAATGCGGAGTGCGTCGCACTGCTGGGTGACTACATTCGCGCGCACCCTGAGGTCTGGAATGAGGACATCGGCAAAGAGTAGTCTCGATTCAGGAAACCGCCTGCCTTTGTGCTTCCTTTTCGGGAGAATCACTTTGCGAAGCCACCATGCCGTGGTGATGGTCGAGAAAGCCGGGTGATGTCGGATCCAACGGAGTCATCACTCCCTGCTGCTCACACCATCCAGGCAACACCTGGCTTCCGGTAATAAGCCGCGCGCCGTGGGTAGTAAACGTGAAGTAGGTCCATGCCCAATCGAGAAATACGGCAATCCGATTCCGGAAGCCGATGAGGAAATAAATGTGGATGCTCAGCCATGTGAGCCAGGCCATCAGGCCGCTCCAGTGCGCCTTGAACGGCCACTGGATGTTAGCAACTGCGGCAAGACGGCCAATGGTCGCCATGTCCCCCTTGTCGAAATAATGGAAAGGTTTGCGCGGCTCATGTTTCAGGTCCCAGGCGATCATGCGGGCCACATGTGCGCCCATCTGCATAGCGGGTTGCGCTACGCCGGGCAGTAGCCTGCCGTTCTCGACAACGTGCGCCAAATCGCCGCAGACAAAAATCTCCGGATGGCCGGCAGGGTTGAGCGTCTCATTTACGATGACGCAGCCACGTTTGTCGGTTTCGACGCCGAGTAACTTGCCAAGCGGTGAAGCTTGCACGCCTGCAGCCCATAGCGTTACCACCGCATCCACGCGCCGATCACCTACCATGACATAGCCGGGCCCTACATCAGTAACCTGGGCTCCGGTGTGCACCTCTACGCCAAGATCGTTTAGCTGCTCGACAGCTTTCTTAGACAGGTCCTCCGGGTAGGCAGCGAGAATACGCGGACCGCCTTCAAGGATCAGAACGCGCGCCATTGTGGGATCAATATGACGAAAATCGTGCCGCATGTAAAGCTTGGCAATATCGCAAATAGCGCCGGCGAGTTCAACGCCCGTCGGGCCACCGCCGATGACCACAAAGTTCAGCGGTGGATGCGATCCAATTTCAAGCATCTGTCTCTCGGCCAGCTCAAACGCGAGCAGCACGCGACGGCGAATCTCTGTCGCGTCTTCTACGGTCTTCAAGCCAGGGGCATACTGCGCCCATGCATCATTGCCGAAATATGAGTGCGTCGCGCCAGTCGCCACAACGAGGTAGTCGTAGTCCATTTCGACGCCACTCTTCATGCAGACACGCCGCAGAGTGGTGTTGAAGCCGACAGCCTCATCCATCAATACTTCGACATTCTTGTGTTTGCGCATAATGCTCCGGATAGGAGTAGCGATGTCAGCTGGGGAAAGAACGGCAAGCGCGACCTGATAGAGCAGAGGCTGAAAGGTGTGGTGATTCCGGCGGTCGATGATGGTAATGTCCACCGGTAGCTTTGCCAGTCCCATTGCCGCTTTTAATCCAGCGAAACCTCCGCCCAGGATGATGACCTTAGGCGGGCGACCCGCTTCCACCTGTGGTATGCCAGTTGCGGGGGCGCCCATCATGCCTCCTCGGAAAAATCTCCCTATGGGAAAGATGCTTTAGCTACAACAAGCGATACATCAGAGTCTCGCTTGGGACTGTAAAATCCGGAGCAGCCAACTATGGAAAAAGCGCCGAGTCATATTTCGGGGAAGAAATCGAAAAAGGCATCGAGGCTCTGTCGCAGTTGGGCCTCGATCTGTTCGCGCGTCCCTTCAAGAATGTGCATGGTCACGCGCGCTGAGTTCCCATTCTTCAGTTGAATGGGCGCCTCGCCTACTTCTGAGATTTCGTCGGCGGGCAACAGCCGCAGGCCGTAGACAAGAGTCAGGTTTGCCATGCCGTTATCTTACCCTCCGCATCTTTTCCCGGCGCTCAACATCTCAGAAGGTACAATCAAAGTTCGACCCTAACTATGTCCGACACCATACGCGATACCGTTATTATTGGCTCCGGCTGCGCCGGACTTACTGCCGCCATCTACACCGCCCGCGCCAACCTGAAGCCGCTCGTGCTCGAAGGTCATGAGCCCGGCGGCCAGCTTTCCATCACGACACTGGTTGAGAATTTTCCCGGCTGGCCCGAAGGCATTCAAGGGCCTCAGCTCATCGAGAACATGAAGTTGCAGGCTGCGCGCTTCGGTGCAGAGTTCCGCATGGGGCACCTGGCCTCTGCTGATTTGTCGAAGCGTCCTATTGCCTTGAAGGTGGGCAGCGAGACCATCCACACACGCACCCTCATCATCGCCAGCGGAGCATCGGCGCGTTGGCTTGGTCTTCCATCGGAACAGGCGCTCATCGGGCACGGCGTCAGTTCGTGCGCCACTTGCGACGGCTTCTTCTTCTCCGGAAAAGACATTGCCGTGGTCGGCGGCGGCGACTCCGCGATGGAAGAGGCACTCTTCCTTACGCGCTTCGCCACTAAAGTAAGCCTGCTGCATCGCCGCGATCAGTTCCGCGCCTCACGTATTATGCTCGACCGCGCCATGGCCCACCCCAAGATCGAATTCCGCGCAAACACAGTGATTGGCGAAGTACTCGGTGTCGAGCAGAAAGAAGTCAGTGGCCTACGCACACGGAATACCGTCACTGGCGAGGAGTCGATTCTGAATGTCAGCGGCCTCTTTCTCGGCATCGGACATATTCCCAACGCAAAGATGTTTGAGGGGCAGATCGATCTCGACGAGGACGGCTACATCAAGACGCACGACTACGTCTTTACCCGCGTTCCCGGCGTATATGCCTGTGGCGACGTGCAGGACCGCCGTTATCGGCAGGCCATTACCGCCGCGGGAACCGGTTGCATGGCCGCTCTCGAAGTTGAGAAGTATCTGGAAGAACACGGGCGCTAAACCGGCCGATTATCCGAAGTTCGCAGAAAGATATACACTCTACCCGCTATGCCAGTAGTTATCTCTATGCTCCGCGGCGTAAATCTTGGTGGGCAGAAGATACTGAAGATGGAAGCCCTGCGCGCGCTTTACGAGTCTCTGAGGTTTGATGACGTTGCCACCTTCATTCAAAGTGGGAATATCGTCTTCCGGACGAAGGAGCGCGACCTAAGCAAGATTTGCAAGCGCATAGGAGGCGGGATCGAGAAGAATTTCGGCTTCCGCCCTGAGGTGATTCTGCGAACAACGGAGGAGATGCGCGGCGTGATTGCGCGGAACCCGTTTGCAGCAAGAAAAGAGATAGAGCCGAGCAAGCTGCTCGTCTGGTTTCTCCCTGCTGCGCCCGATGCCGAAGCACGAAAAAAATTGCAGATGGTGAAGATACAACAGGAGGAACTGCGGCTGGAGGAGCGCGAGTTGTATATCTATTTTCCGGATGGGCAGGGACGTTCCAAATTGTCCTTACCGGCGGTAGATCGCGCGCTGAAGGTTCTGGGCACGGGACGGAACTGGAACACTGTACAGAAGTTGATGGACATGGCAGAGAAGCTCGAAGCTACTGATTGAGGATTGTGCTGTCCATCCTGTCGCAAACGCCGCGACTGATGAGCACCCGTCGTTATTATTGGAAACCTGAAAATACAGACCCTCCGCTAGGCGCAGGATGACAGCTGCGGCCACTTCATTAGCTGAACTGGCTCATGTTGATGCCAAGTTTGTATTCCTCGTGGCTGGCAATCAACTCATCCCATATAACTTCACGCTTCTGGTAGCCGGCCATGCGGCCCAGCATGCAACTGCGCGCGCTTTCCACGCCGGCAGCAATCTGGTTGTGGAACTTGCCCGAGGTAATGCTCTCGATGAAGCCCTTGTCCTTTTCTGAGTCGGCCTGAGCAAGATTATCGCTGAAGGCGCCATTGGCGGCAAAGGAGCCGGACGGCTGCTGCGTCACGCTGTCAGCCCATGTCCACGGGTTGGCGCCGAGGATGCGGAGCGGACCAGAGTATGGCATCTCGGCAATTCCTTTCGACCCGAATATGCGCTCGGAAACGTCGAACCATTTGCCCGGACAGAACTGAGTAGATGAGAAGCTGACGCGAATATCTTCCGGGTACGTGAAGATGACCTGATAGTTGTCCCACGTATCTCCGGCGTGGGTAATCACGCTGCGCCCGCCAGTGGCGACCGCCTTGACGGGATGCGTCTGCAAGGCCCAGTTGCAGATGTCGATGACGTGGATGTTCTGTTCGAGCAGAATGTCGCCCGAGAGGTTGCGGTACCACAGCCAGTTGCGGATGCGCTGCTCGTCAGCTGAGGCGTTGGGATAGTCGTGCTCGACGGCTGGCGGTGAGTTGTAGTGCGCGGCGATGCTGGCGATCTTGCCCAGTTCGCCTTCATGAATGCGGCGGACGATTTCGACAAACGGCGGCGCGCTGCGAATCTGGAAGCCGACGTCTACACTCAGTTTTCCATCGACCCGCTTTGCGATTTCCAGTGCCTGATTGGTTTGAGTGATGTCCACACCAACAGGCTTTTCGCAATAGGCATGCTTACCGCCATGCGCCACGGCTTCAAGATGCTGCACATGGAACCACGGTGGCGTTGAGATTTGTACCGCGTCAACGTCTGGCGACGCTGCCAGCTCTTCATAAGCTTCATAGCCACGAAACTGGTGCTCCGGGCCGGCATAGCCTAATGACTGATTCAGGCTGTCGAAGTAGGTTTTGCCTTTATCGAGCTGGTCCTGAAAGAGATCGGCGATGGCCACAATGCGCGCGCTGGTGTTCTTCGCGAAGGATGTTGCGACAGCAGTGCCGCGGCTGCCGCATCCAAGCAGCGCATAGCGCACGGCGGAGTTGGCTTCATAGCCGAAGGCGGTTTTGGGCTTTAGGAGCATGAGTCCTGAAGCGGCGGCTGAACCTGCGAGAAATTTCCTTCTGTTCATTTTAGGGGTGCTCCGGTTGTATTGGTGCTGGCATTGAGAAAAAGCTACCGCGAAGGACGCTAAGTATCGCTGAGGTCCGCAGAGGAAGAGTTTTTGCCACAGAGAATGCGAGGGGCACGGAGATACTAGGCATTGGTGCTCTGAATTTTATTAATAATTTTTTCGAGATAGATTTTTTCGTTCTTCACGTCCGCGATTTGCTGCGGGCCTTCAGTTTCACGTTCGATGGTGACAGCCCCGGTGTAGCCGAGCTTGTGCAGCTTGGTAAAGACTTTCTCGAAATCGACCAGCCCTGTGCCGATGAGGACTTCTTCGCCGAGCTTCATCGGGTTGGTGGGCCACTTGCCGTCTTTCGCGTGGATGGCATGAACGTGTGGGCCAATGATATCGACCGCGTCCACTGGGTTTGCCTTGCCGTAGAGGATCAGATTCGCGGTGTCGAGGCCGACGCCGAGATTCGGCAGATTCACGTCCTTGATGGCACGCGCCATGGTCGTAGGTGTCTCCTGGCCGGTTTCCATCAGGAAACGCTGGCCATTTGCGGCGCAGTGTTTCGCCACTTCCTGAATCGCAAGGACTGATTCGTCATAGAGTGGATCACGCGGGTTTTCCGGGATAAAGCCGCAGTGGGTCTGGATTTGCGGGATGCCGAGAAGCTTCGCGAAATCGGAGGTTTGCTTGAGGGCGTCTATGCGGGCGGCACGGCTTTCACGCGGCACCAGACCGATCGTGGATGGGCCGTCTTCGAAGTCCCAGACAAGGCGGCCCGGGCCTACCACTTCTGCCGTTGTTGCCGTGACTTCATATTTCTTCAGCAAACCGCCGAGTTCATCCGCTAATGCAGGTGTGTATTTGCCAATATAGGCGTCGAGCGAAAAGAAGCAATTGGAAAAGCCCATGTTCTTGACGCGGGAGATGGTCGCTTCCGGGCCATCGGCCGGCTTGATGAGTAGACCCACGGCCATGGGGTTCAGCTTACTTTCTGCCGCGAGAAAAGGCTTCTGCATAAATCCAAGGCGCTGCGCTGCATATGCTGCCGATATTGCGCCTGTCTCAAGCGCCACCGCGCCAAGGAATTCTCTCCGTTTCATTTGCGTCGTTCTCCGGTGGCAACGATTCCACTGAGGAAGGGTATCAAGAGAGGACATCAACTGTCGCGCATTACAGCATTCCCTGGATGAATTTCAGTTCTTATCTGCCTTGCTGTTTCCGCTTTTCTTTCCTGCGCGCACGATAGAACGAGCTGAAGGTGAAGTAGGCGAAGACCAGCGTAACAATCGTATACACAAGAAAGCGCAGATGATCGGGACCGATGGCCCATTCGTGGCGCAGCTTCCAGCTGTTCATGCCGAAAAACAGGGTGAAAATACCGAAAAATAATCCTGTAACTTCCAGCCACAGAACACTGCTGGCATGCGCAAAGGGTTTCCACAACGCTTCACCAAATCTGCGGGTGCCACGGGCAACGGCCTTTCCGCGCCCGGCGTACACTTGTGATTGAGACATAGCCTGCTGCGCTGACTTGGAAGGATCGATCTCGGCGGGCGGAGGACTTCCTTGGACAGCTCGGTCAAGCAGCATTTTCGAGGCGACGCGGACGCCAATTCCGAATTTACGGCCGAGTGTGTTCGGCTCCATGGAAAAAGTTTAGCAGCCAGGTGATTCCGGTTGCCCTCCATGCACATCTGAAAGTAAGGTAAGAGACAATTCCAGCGCTCCAGGCCGTTCGTTGGCGGGGGAAAACGGAGACACACCTTGAACGCAAAGCTGCGAAAACTCGTCCAGCAGTTGGGAGAAGCCATCCACGAGACGGTCTCCGAATCAGAGCATATTGCCGGCGTTGTGCAGGACATCCGTAGGCAAGGGTTTGACGTGCTGTTGATGCTCGAAGCTACCATCGGCCTCAACGAACTCGAGCAGCAGCCTGAAGCCATGCTTGAACCTTCGCAGTCCGGAGGGCAGGAAGAGGCAGGGCGTGAGGGCAAGGCGTTTTCCTCCCAGGACGTGCATTTTCTGCGTTCGCTCCGCATCGCCATCCAGGACGACGAACGAAGCGACTGACGGCAATCTTTACCTGAATCACCCCTGTTGACTCCTTGGCGCGCATCGATATGCTAGTATCGCCAGTTCCAGCGCGGGATAATGGGGAATGTATCGAACTATGCCGAATCCCCTGGCTGAGAAACACCTGGCGTAAAGGGGCGTCGTACGCATGAAGGACACACTCGGAGTACTTTTAGCAGGCGGCGCGGGCGAGCGCCTTTTTCCCCTGACCCGCGACCGCGCAAAACCGGCCGTGCCTTTTGGCGGCAATTACCGCATCATCGACATCACTCTCTCCAACTGCATCAACTCTGATCTGCGCCACGTCTACATCCTGACTCAGTACAAGGCGCTCTCTCTCAACCGCCACATCCGTGAAGGCTGGACGAGCGTCGTCGCCCAGGAGTTGGGCGAGTTCATCGAGATTCTTCCGCCCATGCAGCGCGTGAGCGCCAACTGGTACATGGGCACAGCCGACGCAGTCTACCAGAACATCTATTCCATCGGCTCCGAGCAGCCGAAACATGTGCTGATTCTCTCCGGCGATCATATTTACAAAATGGACTACGGCAAGATGCTCCAGCACCACAACGATGCCGGTGCCGATGTCACCCTGGCCACGCTTCCCATCGATCCGTCCGAAGTTTCTCGTTTCGGCATCGTCGAAGTCGCCCGCACCGGCGAAATCGTCGGCTTCCAGGAGAAGCCCAAGTCCACCGAGCTGCGTTCGCCCTTCAATCCCACCACGGTCGATGCCTCTATGGGTGTCTATCTCTTCAATACCGACGTCCTTCTGCCCGCGCTGATGAAGGATGCCGAAGATCCGACCTCGAAGCATGATTTCGGCCACAACATCCTGCCTTCCCTTTTGGGCAAATACAAAATGTATGCCTACAACTTCGTCGACGAAAACGGAAAAGATGCGCTCTACTGGCGCGACGTGGGAACGCTGGAGGCCTACTTCGACGCCAACATGGATATCGCTTCTGTATCGCCTACCTTCAACCTGTATGACAGCAACTGGCCCATGCGGACGCGGGTACGACAGTATCCTCCGGCGAAGTTCGTCTTTGGCGAGCCGGGGCGCACCGGCATGGCAGTCAATTCGATTGTCTCCGCCGGCTGCATTATTTCAGGCGCAGTGGTACGGAACAGCGTGCTTTCGCAGGATGTGCGCGTGAACTCTTACTCGGAACTGGATTCTACTATCGTTTTTTCGCATGTAAATATCGGGCGCCACTGCCGCATAAAGAGGGCGATTATCGACCGCGATGTACACCTCCCGGAGGGCACGGTAATTGGCTACGATCAGAACGAGGACAAGCGTAACTACTTCGTCACGCCGTCTGGATTGACGGTAGTGACGCGCGACTATTCTCTATATGAAAATCCGGTATCGGCTGACTTTCTGCAGCCGGTGTAAGCACACGATTATGCGTAGTCACGCTATGAATTAATAGTCATAGATTGGCTATGGGCTTTGAGGCAACCGTATCTCCACCTCCAGGCCGCGCGGCACGGCGTTCCTTGCGTGGATGCTGCCTCCGTGAACATGGACAACCCGGTCGGCGATAGCAAGGCCAAGACCGGCTCCGTTTCCGCTTCGATTATCGGCGACGCGATAAAACGGCTGGAAAATGTTGATCAGTTCTGGCTCGGGGACACCCGGGCCGTGGTCGCGCACAATAAGGCGGAGCATCGGCTTCCTATTCGCGTCCTCGACATTGAATTCAGAGACAGCGACAAGCCGCACCTCAACGGTTTCGCCGGGATTGTTGAAGCGGATCGCATTCCGAATGACATTTTCGATTGCGCTGTAGAGCAGCTCCGCGTTGCCCTCGACAAAGCATGGTCCGGCAGCGGCCAGACGAACACCTCCGCCGCGTTCGTGTGACTCGAAGTCCGCGCTTTGAACGATCTGAGAGACAAGCTCAGTCAAATCCAGGTGAGTCATCGATATCGGAGTTGCAGTCGTGTCCAACCGCGCGATGGTTAACAGACGCCCGATCATCTGGTTAAGCCGTTCGATGTCGCGCTCCATTTGCGCGAAGGCCGGATCGTCGCCTTTGCGTTCACGTCCCAAATCGAGCGCTACGTTCAGACGCGCCAAAGGCGAACGCAGTTCGTGGGAAATGTCATAGATAAGCTGGCGCTGCCCGGTGACGAGTCCTTCAATGCGCGCGGCCATGGCGTTGAAGTCGCGGACAAGCGAGCCGATTTCATCATGGCGCCGCTCCATGCCGTCAGCGGCGCGCGTGCTGAGGTCGCCTCCGGCAAGGCGTTGTGATGCCTCGCGCAGACGCAGGATGGGAGTCGTGAGATAGCGCGTCAGCAGATAGCAGATGAATCCGGACACCAGAAGCGCGACACACCAGCGCAGCGCGATCACGGCATGGCTGAGGCCGACAGCAGCTCGCGGTCCGACAGGAAGCTCCGTTGCATAGATAAATGTTTGGCCGTTCTTGCCTTGTACCCGCAATGCCACGCGGGCGAGGCCATATTTCATGCTGAAAGCGGAGTTGTCCGCGGCTGCTACGCGTGGAATGATGTCGGCGAATGTTTTGCAGTTCGTGCCGGAGATGACGGCTCCCGAGCTATCGAAGAGACAGGCCAGCAGATGCGAATTCTGTTCAAGATGGCCGATGTATGCGGACGCAGCGGGCGCGCCTTGTGCTTCAAATTGATCGACTGCTGTGGTTGCCGAGTAGCGCGCAATATCCATGAGCGTGGCGTGCCATTGTGACGGCACGTTACCCGGCTGAAAGATAAAGGTGATGACGAGCGCCATGCCCGTGGCAATGACCGTGGCCCAGAACCACAGAAATATCTTCAGGAAAAGGCTGCGGGCCTTCATGAGTGGTTCGTCTCCGAGCGCACGGCAAAAAGATAGCCGGCGCCACGCACGGCCTTGATCGGCTCTTCACTCAGCCGCTGCGCCAGCTTTTTCCGCAGGTTGCTGATGTGTACGTCGATGACCCGGTCGAAGGGGCCGAGCTTGCGGCCGAGCACAGTTTCGGTGAGCTTCTCGCGTGTGACAACACGCCCGGCTTCGCGCAGAAGAACATCAAGCAGGTTGAACTCGACGCTGGTGAGATCCAGGGAGACTCCGTCGATGGATGCTTCGCGCGCCGCGGGATCGAGGCGGACGCCGCCTACAGTTACAACACTCGTGATTTCTCCCGAGCGTTCGGTTCGTCGCAGGATCGCACGGATACGCGCTATCAACTCACGCGGATTGAAAGGCTTCGGAAGGTAGTCATCCGCGCCGATCTCAAGGCCGAGAATTCTGTCCACGTCTTCGCCGCGAGCGGTGAGGATCAAAACCGGAACGCGCGATTGGGCTCGCAGGGAACGAAGCACATCAAGACCGCCCATGCCGGGCAGCATCAGGTCAAGAATGATGAAGTCATGCTCGTGCGAGCGCGCACGCTCCAGTCCCCGGCGCCCGTCATGCACAGCTTCCAGCGCGAAACCCTCGGCACGCAAGCGCTCAACAAGAAGCCTGCATAACTCCACATCATCGTCAACGATGAGCACGCGGTCCATCTATCTCCTGATGGTAGTCGAGCATATGGGGCTGAAGCGCAGGCTTTACAAAACTTTACCTTGCTTAACCAATCTTTATCGCACGCGCAGAGCACGAATGCTGGAATCGAGACAGTAAGAGGAGATTGGGAATGAAACGAATTGTTCTCTGGTCAGGCGTTGCCGTGCTGGTGGTCGTCGCCGGTGTATTGTTTGCGCGCGCCGACGCGCGACGTGGCTGGTGTGGTCATGGTTGGGGTCACCGTTGGGCTGGTCCTGGCCCGTTGGGTTATATCGCGCATGAATTGGACTTGAACCAGCCACAACGGCAGCAGATTAGCACGATGTGGCAGCAGGAAAAACCGGCGGTTTCTTTACTGGTCACTGAGTTTGCCGCAGAAAGCAAGGAGATGGATGCTGCCACAGCGAACGGCAGTCTGGACGAAAGCAAGGTGCAGGAGATTGCGGGACGCCAGGGGGCCACGGTCGCGAAGCTGCTGGTGGAGAAGGAGCGCTTCAAGTCGAAAATCTACACCACTGTTCTTACTCCGGAGCAGCGCACCAAAGCAGACGAATTGCAGGCGCGCTGGCACGAGCGCCTCAGCCACGTAGGCCATTTCTAAACATAACTCTGAGAGAGGAGCACGAGTATGAAAACGAACCTGTCGAACTTGCCGTTGCTGACGAAACTAACCATTGCCGGACTTGTGGGCTGCACCCTCGCGATATGGATGCAGTGGCTCTCAGGCGACCCAGCATATACGAAGTTCCCTCCCGGCCCGGTGTTCTTCATCGCCGTTGCGGCCATGGTCGCGTTTGCCACGCGCTGGTGGTGGACGCCATTAATCGGCGCACTCATTGGGCTGCTCGTCACCTCGGGTTGGTTTGTCCGGCTACCCCAGGACATGCAGCGGCTTACCCATCCGGGCAGCGTCGGGAATTTCGCGCCCGGCATTTTCGCCGGCTCATTGCTGCTGATCACTTCACTTCTGCTGACCGACGTCGCAGGACTGACAGCAACAGTACAAAACTACCGACGCATGGAGCACACGGCTGACAGCTCGAAGATCTTACTGCGACTGTTCGGCGGGCTCTTTGTGCTGATGGGCGTCATGGTCATGGTGAGCGGCGTGCACGCGGACAAATACCACAACCTGATGCACCTGACCTGGGGTCTGCTGGCAGTGGGCGCGAGCTTTGCCGGCTCCACTTTTGCAAAGCGTTTCTGCCTTGGCTCCGGCATCTTTTATCTTGCACTGGCGGTTCTTGGGCTGACCATTGGAGACCCGGCTATGAACAGGATGTGGCACGCCGGACCAATGGTGCTGCATACGGGAGACCATATTTTTCATCTTGTTTTAGGCAGCGTTTTCATCGCGATCAGCCAGTTGCGGGTGCGAGAACCGCGCTATGAGCAGAGCCACGCGTAATGCTGAACCGGGGGCCGGCGCTTAAGGAGGCGAGTCCTTCTTCCTGCGCCAGCCTTAGCAATCTATTCGTAGGCCAGTGCGTCGATGGGGTCTTTGCGCGCGGCCTTGAGCGCAGGGTAGAGCGCGCCTAGAATCGCGCCGGCGAATGCGATTCCAGCCGCATTGGCGCGCCAGACAAGACTCACCGGAAACGGCAGGGTGGGGAATTTATAACTCAGCCCAATCTTGAGAACGTAAGTCAGCCCAATGCCGAGAATAATGCCGAGAACCGAGATCAGCGCTGCTTCGCGCAGAACTACGTTCGCGATATAAGCTCGCGATGCACCGAGCGACTTTAGAATGCCAATCTCACGCGTGCGCTCCATCACTGCCGTGTACATGGTCTGGAAGACAACAATAAAGCCCACAATGACCGCGATCCCGATGACGCTACGCAATGCCGGGTTGAATCCCGGCAGGTGCTCTGGCGTCATCTGCGACAGCACTTCCGCCAGAGTCTGCACCCGATACTGGCTCAAGCCCGGCGTGTCCAGAATTTCCTGCCGGATTTTTTCCTGGTTGGCGACATTGTCACTGCGAATGTAGAACTGTGAGGCGTTGTCGGGATTGCCCAGTAGCGTCCCCAGCGTGTGAATAGGGAGGAATTTGCGCCCACCGCGCCCGTGCTCCACAATGCCGCAGATACGGAAGGGGTGGTTTTTGACCTGGATGGTCTCACCCACCTGATACCCCTTGTCTGTGTGGGCAAATACATCGTCGACAATGAGGTCATTTGGGCCTTGAAATGGCCCTCCGGCCGCAAAAACAAACGGCTTAAGCGCATTAAAGGTGTCGTAATCGATTCCCCAGATGATTTCCGGAGAGCTTCCCAGGCTGAAGTCCTGAATCACGGGTGTAGCCACGGCGACATGCGGCAGCTTGGCCAGCACTTGCGATATTTTTGCCGGAACCGGAGCCCCAGCCATTCCGCTGATAAAGCTTGAACTCGACGGCCGCACGATCAGGTCAGCGCCGATGCCGCTCGTCTCTTCGCGGCTGTGCTCAACCTGCCCAATAAAGATGCCAACAATGGAGAGGATCATGACCACCTCCACGGCAACGGCAAAAATGCCGATAAGAGTCCGCAAAGGGCGGTGAAGCAAGTTGCCGAGCACAATCTTGTTCATTGCAAAAATCCTGTGAAAACTTGCCTGAATAGGCCGAAGCCCCTTCCCTGCTCGAGAAGAGGCGAAAATCTTTCGAAATTCAAGTCTAACAAAGTGAAAAGTTCTGCCGATAATGAGTTGTGGGAGGAATGTCTTTAAAGAAAATGACACCCTTACTTTGGATATAAAGAAATAAAGGGTAACCGGTGTTTTTCTTTGACTTTGCGTCACCGATGGTCTTATGGTTTGCCCAATAGGTTGTGCAGCGGTGGGACAGCTGCCACAACATGTATTTTGCGGAATTTGCTCCAACATGATTTTCTAATCCCAGAAATATCTGCACAGGAATAGGAACATGGGTCAGTTCGGCGAAGATTTGCGGAAAGAGCGGCAAGACCGCGGCATCGCGATCTCGGCAATCACTGATGTAACGAAAATCAGCGGGCGCCACCTGCTTGCTCTGGAAGAAGAACACTTCGATGCCCTCCCCGGCGGTGTTTTCAACAAAGGCATCATGCGCGGTTATGCGCGTGTGGTCGGGCTGGACGAAGATGCCTGGGTTGGCCGCTTCATGTCTGCCTACCAGCAAAGCGGTCAACTTAAGGACGACGACGTAAGCTGGATTGAATTCGCGGAAAACGTCGGCAAGAGCCGCCCCGACGATCGACCTCGCCCCGATGTCCGTCTGCGCTGGGCGGGTGTTGGTGTGCTCTTAGTGCTGCTTTCCGCTCTCGGATGGTTTGTGTGGCATTACGTGAGCAATCGCGTTGCGACAGCAAACATAGGCGTTCATCAACCGCTCTCCGCATTGG
>NZ_DASQIX010000087.1:0-14606 GCF_035631355.1 Alloacidobacterium sp. | reverse complement strand
AGGTTAGAAGTGAAGCGCAGCAACTGCAGCCGTGAGCACTTCCTGCGCACTACGACCTCACCAGCCCGGTTCAGACCAACGAGGTGAAAGACTGTCTTGCCCAGATCGATACCAATCGTGTCGAGTTCCATGGACCGCCTCTTGTTGCACCTCTTATACCCCCAAGGAAAGAGGCGGCGGACCATACTAATTAGTATTGAAGCAGGTGGGCAGCATGAACGCAGTGCTCAGGAAATTTCTGCATAAGGGACGAGAACTGCGAGTGTCCCTGCGCCGCCTGCATCGGCGGCGACTGCGAGGACTGCTTCAACGGGGCCTGCTTCGACCCGGACTGCGAAGGCCACACTGACGAGGAGCGGTTGCAGAACGAAATGCTCGTCGGCTTCCTCGCGCTGGCGCAGAGCTTCGCCGAACAAGTCAGCGCGATTGTGCAACCATAACCACCAACGTCGACCGATTCACGCAACGTCGTCGCGACATTTGTGCGCAGGCCGAGCAAGCCTTTGCTGAGAAGCATCGCAATGACCACCGCTTCACCGTGGCCAAGGCGTTGCGCGCCATGCGCGACGTGCGGAGGTCATCAAGCGGCGCGATGGTCGTGACACCCCCACCTCGAGCTCGTCTGCGACTTTGCATTCAACAAAGCGGAAATAACCGAAGTGGTACGCGAAGGTCCCGGTTGGCCGACACACACCCTCGGTCTCCGCCAAGTCATTAGCGGCTCGGTGTTTTCGTTTTGATTTTCCCGTCGCTCTCCATCAAGAATTAACTTGCATGGCGATGCACACAGGTATATTTTAATTTCGGCCGACCAATGGCCCACTGCCATCTGCACGATTTTGCGAGTTGGCGCCAGGAACCTCCCCCTGGTCGATCTGTGGCGCTGCCTCGCGACCCTAAGACATCGTGATCGCAAATCGAATGGCGAATCCAGCACAAATCGAAGAACCTCTGGCTCCGTTTGCGGACGCCACGTCGAGTGCTTCGGAGTATCCCACCCCTCCGCTACGGATTCCAAGCCTGTTCGTAGGTGCTGCACCACCGGAAATGAGCGGATTTCTTAATCACTTTTCGGTGCAGAACTCCAGTGAAGTTTAGCCCAGGAGATCGATATGAACATTCGTATCAATCGGTCACGCGCTGCGCTTCTTCTTTTTCTCCTAAATATATTCGTCAGAACGATTTTCTCTCAGGACAATAGCGCTTCATGGGATCTGTACGACAGTTCCGCCGATACGCGGGCAGATAAACTCTTGTCGCAGATGACGCTCGATGAAAAAATCCAGCTTGTCCACGGCGCCAACTCAACTGGAACTACATCGCGCGGAGCCGCTGGCTTCGTCCCTGGGATTCCGAGGTTGGGCATCCCTGATCTTTACTTGGCCGACGGTAGTGTCGGTGTCAGCTGGGGTGTAGGCCAGGCCACTGCACTGCCTTCTTCGATCGCCGCTACCGCAACCTGGAACCGCCGTCTCGGCTACGCCTACGGTGGAGTCATTGGACGGGAACTCTCAGCCTACGGAATCAACATCAATCTCGGCGGAAATACGAACATGACCGCGCGTGAGCCACGGGACGGCCGCACCTTCGAAACTAAGGGCGAAGACCCCATACTTGCCGGCGTGACTGCTGCGGCTCACCTGCGCGGCGTTCAGGACCAGCACGTGATGGCCGACATCAAACACTTCGCCTTCAACGATCAGGAAACCGAACGCCTGTACGCAAATGCCGTGATCGACGAGCACGGAGCGCGCGAGAGCGACCTGCTTGCCTTTGAGATCGGCATCAAGGATTCCGATGTGCAATCGGTCATGTGCGCTTACAACCTGGTCAACTCCGCATATTCTTGCGCGAATGACCATCTCCTCAACGACGTGCTCAAGAAGGACTGGGGATTCAAGGGCTTCGTCATGACCGACTGGACCGCCACCGCGGTGATGCTGGCGAACTCCTCAACCATAGTTTCGCCCAGCCTGCATGGATTGGACCAGGAACAGCCGTCCGGAATCTTCTTCGATCCATCGGTGCTCAAAGCCCAGCTGCAGGCCGGCATCGTGCCCATGAGTCGCCTCAACGATATGGTCCACCGCATCCTGCGCGCCATGTTCGCAGCCGGACTCTTCGATTATCCGCAGACCATTCATCCGCTCGATCAGACGAAAGATCAAGCCATCGCTCAAGAAGTGGAGGAACAGGGAGCCGTCCTGCTCAAAAATGCAAATCAGCAACTGCCACTCGATGCTCACCAGATTCGCTCTATCGCCGTCATTGGCTCGCACGCGGATATCGGCGTCATTTCCGGGGGAGGATCTGCACAGGTGTGGCCAACCGGTGGTCCAGCGCTAGTCGAAGGCCCACCTCCTTTCCCAACTACCTGCATCGGCTCGCGAATCTGGGATCCCTCTTCACCGCTCGCTGCAATCAAATCCAAGGCCTCACATGCCTTGGTTCAGTATGACGACGGCAGCAACGTGGCCAGCGCTGCGGCCCTAGCCGCAAAGTCCGACGTAGCTATTGTCTTCGCGAATCAGTGGGAGGCGGAGGGCTGCGACCTCGACAACCTCAATCTACCCAGCCAGCAGGACGCTCTTGTGAGCGCGGTTGCCTCAGCAAATCCACACACCGTCGTCGTGCTCGAGACTGGCGGTCCCCTTGTGATGCCGTGGATTGACCAGGTGAACGCAGTGCTCGAGGCCTGGTATCCCGGCCAACGCGGAGGCGAAGTCATCGCCAATTTGCTCTTCGGGGACATAAACCCGAGCGGCAAATTGCCTCTTACATTCCCGAAGAGCGTGAACGATCTGCCGCGTCCGCAGATCCCGTTTTCTTCTAGTCCGGATCCGTCCCCGTTTAACGTCAACTACACCGAGGGGTTTCTCGTCGGATACAAATGGTACGAGGCTAAG
This sequence comes from Alloacidobacterium sp., assembly GCF_035631355.1. Lineage (NCBI taxonomy): Bacteria > Pseudomonadati > Acidobacteriota > Terriglobia > Terriglobales > Acidobacteriaceae > Alloacidobacterium > Alloacidobacterium sp. The sequence continues at coordinate 11,700 of NZ_DASQIX010000087.1, read as the reverse complement.
AACATAGAGCCGTTGTTCCCCTTCGGCTACGGCCTCTCCTACTCCACCTTCTCGTTCTCCAACCTCGATGTGGAGCGTGACTCGCGTTATGGAGAGCGTGACTGGAGAAATTTTGACGAGAGAACAGTCCACGTCAGCTTCGATGTGACTAACACAGGCAATCGCGGCGGCGCAGAAGTCGCGCAGGTTTACCTCGGTCTGCCCGCCACAACCGGGGAACCGCCGAGGCGCCTAGTAGGCTGGAAGAAGTTGTGGCTCGACCCATACGAAACTCGCAACGTTACCATCAATATTGATCCAGATGCATCGTTGCACCCGCTTTCGTTCTGGAACACAAGCACAAATGGCTGGGAGATCGCTCCCGGCGAGTACATGGTCTATATTGGCGATTCTTCCAGCGACACGGCGCTGTTGTCGACATTCACCATCGGCGCCGACCTTTCCCTGCGCATATGGCCTACTCCGGCCACCGTTCATCAAGGCGACCTGCTCACCTATGCTTTCCCTGTCTGGAACCTGGGCCCGACCATTGCTGATCACGAAGTGTTGAACACGCAGACGCCTGCAGGAACGACCTTCGATTACGTCCGTATCTCCGGTACCGCGGGGCTAGGGACCTGCACAACTCCGGCTTATATGAGAACAGGCCAGATTGTTTGCCATGAGAACAGCAGCATGGCTCCGAACACTACGTGGACGGTACGGTTGACGGTCAGAGTGACAGCACCCTTAGGCACGGTGATCACCGAAAATGCGGCCACCATGGCCGATACGCCTGATCCGGATATGTTCAATAACACGGCGACGGTGAGCATCAAGGTGCAATAGGCTCGGTAAACCGCGCACTATCCGTTCTGCTTAACCATAAACCTGTTTTAAGGTGAGCAGAAGTGCTGCACAATCCCGGAGCGCGCGTTGTTATAAACGCGTTCAAGAAAATTCGGCGGCGCGAACAAGATCGATTCCTGCCCACGCATAATTCCACAAGGTGCGCACAGGCGGCGGGTGCGAGCAGTAGGCGTTTGCTGGAGACGCGCGTGGCTGGCGAAGTGCTGGTGAGCGCTGGTGCAAGCAATCGCGGCAAAAACCGCGAAGCGCGAAACAGAAGCGCTTCGATTTGTAAAGGTATTCGGTATTGAGCCTCCAGCAGGATTCTTCCGAACGCGGATCAACGAACTATTGAGATTGTCATCTCGAGATGATGGAAATCCGCTCACTTTTACATCAGAAGTCTGCATGATTGCATTGCTGCTTATTTCGAGGCGTACTGCAAAGATCAATTTGCTGCAACAATCAATATCTGCCCACAACTCCTCAGAACTCTCCCTGATGATCGCGATTTCAAGATTTCCGCTAAGAGCTTGCTACATCTCACGCACTCATTCAGCTACAAGCTCGGATTCATAGTGGCCGAAGAGCGTGATTTTGGGTCGGCGGAAACGATAAACGAATTATTCCTAGACCTATTAAAGATCACGCCGTTTTCAAAAGATGAGATGGAAGTCTACTCACAATTTTTGAATGATCGAAACTTACTGGTGCATCATGGCGGTGTGTTTACGCTGAAATACTTGAGTCAATCAACAGACGCAATAGTAGACATTGAGCATGGAAGCCATTATCGCAGCCTCGAAGTCACACATGAGGGTTTAATCGACTGGGTAGAGTTTCTTTTGAAAATCGCGGATAAGATTTCCAGTGCGCCGCAAAAAGCACTGCTTTAAATTTATGCAAGAAAATAACATCGATCTAGATGCAGAAAAGAAAAAGGCAATCGATCACTTCATTGCTCACTTGTAGCGCCTGATCGCAGCGCGCTTTACAGCTCCGGGACGCATTCAGCATCTCTCGTACATACACGGCGCGTCGGAAGCGCGCCAGAAGCGACGTGGAAGACGTGGGTCGCAAGGACGCTCTACAATGACTGGTCTGTCGACGAGCTTCGCGACGAACTAAAAGAGGCGAAGGCGACGTGAAGACCCTCTGGATGAGCGTCGTCGCCAGAGGATTGCGGACGGCGCGCTCGACGTCGCTGATGTAGCTGCGATGGAAGTGCGCGCGCTTGGCCAGCTGCTCCTGCGTAAGCTGAAGCTCAAGGCGGCGCGCGCGGATGTTGCGCCCCAAGAGCAGAAGTCCTTCGTGTATAAGTCCTTCGTCAACGTCCATGCACTGAACGTAACGTCGTAAGTTCGTGCTGTCCACAGCCTGAGCGTAACAATCGGCCTGCACGTCCTAAAGATCGCGGGCAACGGCAAGCCCGGGCGCGGGAACAAGAACGGCATAAATGACTACGCACGCGGTATGGGGCTAAAGGAACCGACCCTGAAGGACTGGGTCATGGCTGCTCAGGTGGCGATTAAATCGGACGACTGGCCGTCCGATTTAATCGACTACACCACCAGCCTCTCCATCATCCACCGCTGCCCTGAACAGCGACTGGCGTGCTGGACGCAGGAAGAGATCGCGGAAGAAGTCGGGGTGCCACAGCCAACGATCAACGCGGTTGTATCAGAATCGGCAGAGTTGCCGGATTCGATAAAACCCGCCGCCTTGCACCAGATCGATTTTGAAATCCCGCTCTACAACGTCAAAAGGCAGCGATGGTGGTCGTGATGCTGCCGATGCTGGAGAAGGAAGCGGCGCTGCGGCAAATCGAAGCTGGTAAACAGCAGGCCGCTCGCGGCGTTGAAGGTGGTCGCGGAAAGAAAAAACCCCTTAGTCAAAAAGTTGACGCAGGGGTTTCTGACCGCAACAACAAATCGGAAAAATTTACCTACTAAAAAACTTCAAAACCTGCTTTTTTTTTCGCGTGACTTGACGCGTGGTCTGCGGCGCGCTCGACAGAGATTTGACCCGCCCTACCCCGGTCGCCGCCGAAACAGCAACGCGCCAGCCGAAGCTGACGCGTTCATCGGAATCGGAGCGTCCGACCATCGTCAGTTCACCGTCGCTGGCTTGTGGGACGGATTCTCGAACTGCTGCTGTGCGCGCAGTTCCTGTTCGCGCTTCGCGTTGCGGTACTCGACCATGTTCTCGAAAGCCGAACGCTGCTGATGCTGGTTGGCATGCGAGTAGCGATCGAGCATCTGCTGCGATACGTGGCCGACCGAGGCTTTGATCGTCGTCGTCGATGCGCCCGTTTCGCCCAGCTGACTGACCACCGTGTGCCGCGCATCGTGGAAGCGTCCCTTGACGCCCGCCGCCTGACGCACCTTGAGCCACACTGGACGCAGCGTGGCGAGCGGCCGCGCCGGATCGTACTTGCCATGACGGACGTACGGAAAGATATACCAGTCGGGATTCAGGTCCTTGAACATCTTCGCGTACCATTCGCGGTGCGCGAGGAACGCACTCAGCAACTCTCCGTTCAGCGGGACGAACCTGTGAGAGCTTGCTCTCGTCTTCGACTTGCCGACTCGGAGCGAGTTCCGCACGAAGTCGATCTGCTCCCACTTCAGCGTCCTGATCTCCTTCGAGCGCATGCCAGCGTCGAGCGCCAGTTGCAGCGCGAAGGCGAAGTACGGCGCTTTCGTGATTTCCTTCGCAGCGGCGAGCAGACGGTCCTGCTCCAGCACCGAGTAAGCCTTGCCGACCCGCTCGTTGGCAGGCAGCTTCATTCTCCGGCTGCGCCGCAGCTGGCCGCGCAGCATGTCGCCGCGCTCTTCGAGGAAGCGGCACAGCAGCGACACCTCGCCATTGACCGTCGATCCGGTTGCGCCTTCTTCCAAGCGCGCTACCTGATAGTTATTCACGGCGCGCATGTCGATCTGGCCGACCATCTTGTTGCCGAGCAGACGCGTCAGATGCTTCAGGCCGTAGACGACGCAACCACTCGCTTCATGCTTCGCCTTATAGTCGCGCTCGTATTCGCCAGCAATGTCCTTGATCAATCGCAATCGCTCGCGTCGGCTGTTGACGCCGATGAAGCTGTCCACAAGTTCCTTGCGGCGGTTCTCCTCGGCGATCTTCGCCAGCTTCTTGTTGTCCGTTTTCGTGCTCTCCTGAATCAGGTGGCCTTCAAAACTGAATCGATACCACCAAATTCTTCCTCTTTTTATGAGTCCCATTTTTCGTCGCCTCCGTCTCCGTTCTTGTACAAAACAATATACAACTTGTGCTTTTTGAAAAGCATAAGTACATAATACTAAAAGACTTGACTAAAAGTAAGCCAAGAAATAGAAATAGAGGGAAAAAGCCCGCCAAACAGGCGGGCTTTCGTGTTTTTGGACCAAAACAAAAGAGGCGCGAAGCGCCTCCTGGTAAAAGCACCGGGCTTTAGCCCGGTGGAAATAGCAAACAAACGAAGGGGCTTCAGCCCCGCGCTCTAAGAACGCCCTAACTCATCTCTCAACAGTAACTTACCCGGACTAGGGGGGGCCACCAAACCTCACAAGCAACAAAAAACCTCCGCAAACCTCAGCGAACCTTAGCGTCCTCTGCGGTGAAGCGCCTGAACCTCATAACCACTAACCAAAACAAGAACTTACCCAAACCATAGGGGGCCATCAACCATGTTCAACGAATGCCGTCACATCTTCACCAGCGGCAAGAAATGCCACTCGCCCGCGCTCCGCGACCAGAACTTCTGTTACTTCCACTCCAACACCCGCAATCGACCCACCCCCGCCAACGCGCCCTACAAACACATCGCACCCATGGACCAGGTCCTCGACCTCACCCCGCTCGAAGACGCCGACGCTGTCCAGCTCGCCATCTCTGAAGTGGGTCCTTGCCCTCGCTGCCAACACCATCGACACCAAGCGCGCCCGCGCCCTCTTCTACGGACTGCAGATCGCATCGCAGAACTGGCGTGCCCGCGCTGCCCTGGCCGCCAAAGAAGCCGAAACCGCCGAGAGCCAGAAACAGGCGCTCACGGTCTGCGAAGCCCATCGCCATGAAGACGGCTCTCTCATTGGCCCGGAGACGCAAAGCCTCGACCCGGAAGAAGAGAGAGAAAGAAAGCGCCCGCCCAGCCTCGGCCAGATCCTGATCGCCGAAGTCGAAGCTATGAAACGCGAAAAAGCCGAAAAAGAGACCCGCATCAAAGCAGGGCTCGCACAGGACGGAGATGAGGAAAAACCAGAAACCTTATCCGGCAACCCCGCCACTCTCAACCTGCCCAAGATCTACGCATGTGCAGATAACATGGGTGCCCCACATCTCGCAGAGATGTGGGATTGCCCCCACCGGCGACGCTTGAATGTGTTCAACGTAACCACTAACTGAAAGAAGAACTTACCGAAAACGGGAGGGTGGTCATGCCGTCACCTGTGCCCTGAGACCTGATCCCTGTCTTACTGCGGCGTGATGATGCCTCCCACCGGAACCCGTTCCGGGAGTTTACTTGTGTCGGGGCGGGCAAGGTTCATGGCTTCGGCGATCATGTCTACGTACTTGAGGCCGGCTCCGGTGTTGAAGATGACGACGCGGTCGCTGCGCTTGAGGAAGCCGGTTTCGACGAGGTGGTCATAGGCGGCGGTGGCGGTGGCTCCTTCGGGCGAGAGCAGAAGGCCCTCGTTGCGCGACCAGTCCAAGAGTGAGGCAAGAATCGTCTCGTCCGGGAGATCGACCACGGTGCCGCCCGATGCGCGGACGATGTCGAGGATGATGTAGTCGGCGTAGGGCTTGGGCACGCGTAGTCCGGCGGCGAAGGTGGCCGCGTTCTCGAACATTTTGGAAACATCGGCGCCTTCTTTATATGCCTTGGCCACAGGCGCGCAGCCGGAGGACTGGACGGCGATCATCTTCGGACGCGGACCGCTCACCCAGCCAAGCCGCTCCATTTCCTCAAAGGCCTTCCACATGCCGATGAGGCCGACGCCTCCGCCGGTGGGGTAGAAGACGGCGTCGGGGTAGGTCCAGCCAAGCTGCTCGACCAGCTCGAGGCCCATGGTCTTTTTGCCTTCGACGCGGAAAGGCTCCTTCAGGCTCGAAATGTCGAACCAGACATCTTCAGGAGCCAGTCTGCCTGCTTCCAGATCGGAGCGCTGGGCCCGTATGTTTTCCGCTACGATGCGGGCACAGTCGGAGATGAGGCCGTCGACCAGCGTGACGTTGGCTCCGTAGGCCACCCCCTCGAGGTAGTTGGCGAAGGGCACGTCTTTGGGCATGAAGATGTGCGCTTCGATTCCGGCAGCGGCGGCATAGGCGGCGAGCGCTCCGGCGGCGTTTCCGGCGGAGGGAACGGCCAGCTTCCGGAGACCATAGTGCCGCGTCATGGATACCGCCATCGACATGCCGCGCGCCTTGAAAGCTCCGGTGGGGTTGGTGGCTTCTTCCTTGATCAAGACGTTCGGATTGCGGCGGCTGGGAAGCATCGGCGTCCAGCCTTCGCCCAGCGTCACGGGAGCAACTTCCGGCAGGACGCTCGCATAGCGCCACATGCTCTGCAGGCCGCCAGGTTTCGGGCGGACGGTCTTTTTCAACGCGTCCATGTCATAGCGGACATAGAGGGAGCCGGCGCATTTGGGGCAGACGGTCTGGTACTTGTCGGCAGAGACGTGTTCGTGGCAGCGGGAACATTCGAGGCTTTGTATATGCGGCATCTTTCAAAGGATAAACCACATAGGTTTCATGGAGATGATGATGGCATTGTGGCTGACGCGCCCTGAGACCTAAGCACTGTGCCCTGTAATGGCGGGCCTTGTAAACTGATAAGGAATGTCCCAATTGCCTACCCGCAGCAGTTCCTCCATAAAGCTGATCTCCATTGATATTGATGGAACGCTGCTGCCTTCGGCGGGCACCATTATCAGTGAGCGCAACCGGCGGGCGCTGCGTCAGGCTGAGAGTGCGGGCATCGAGATTGTGATTGCTACCGGGCGACGTTACGCGTATGCCGCGCCGCTGATTCATCCGGTCGGATTGAAGCTGGAGACGGTGCTGATTACGTCGAATGGAACAGTCACGCGCACGCTCGCCGGAGAGCGCATAGAGCGGGCGTTAATGCCGGTTGAGAGAGCACGCGAGCTTTGTGGCGCGCTGCGGCAATTTGGCGGGACTACGGTGTTTACGTTTGACCGCGACGGTTGCGGCGAGCTGGTGATTGAGTCGTTGAAGCAGCTTCATGCGCGAATTGCGCTGTGGGTCGAGGCAAACCGGTCGTGGATTGAGGAAGTGCGGCCGCTGGAACGGGCCTTCGATGCGGACGAGGCTCCGGTACAGGGCATGATTTGCGGAACGCTGGACGAGATGGATCGCGCGCAAGCATGGCTGGAGAACAGCCCCTTCGCGGAGCGGATTGAGATGCACCAGACGCGGTATCCGGTGCGGGACCTGAGCGTTTTGGATATTCTGCCGCCGGGGTGGTCAAAGGGTGTGGCGCTGGAGAAGCTCGCCCGCCGGCGCGGTCTCCTGCGTGAAGAAATTATGGCCATCGGCGACAACTATAACGATACGGAAATGCTGAAGTCTGCCGGGCATCCAGTGCTGATGGGAAATGCTTCACAAGAACTGCTGGCGTCGGGACGGGCATGGGGATGGCGCATCGCTCCGGCCAACGACGAGGACGGCGTGGCCCAGGTGATCGAGGATGTTCTTTGCAACCAGTTGAATGTGAGCGTGGTAGAGTGAGCGTCATGCGTTCTGACAACGGGCAATATTGGTTCACCGCAGAGGACGCTGTGGTTACGCAGAGGGCCGTAGAGGAAACCCTCTCTCACCACATTTCGGCTACGATCAGAGCAGGCTCCAAACACGGATTAGGTGTTGTGGCTCTGCTAGCCACTATAACGCTTATCTGGCTACCTGTTTGCCGTGCCGCTGAACATGTCACGCTGAAGAATGGCTTTGATCTGATCTGCGACCATCGGCAGGCCGATGGCGACCGGGTACGGCTGTATCTCGATTCTGGCAATACGAATTTTGTGGATCTGGGAGCCGGGGAAATTGCCGCCGTCGAGCATGTGGATCTTCCGCCTGCAGCGGATGCGCCAGCGCCAGAACATGCCGCGCCAACGGAGGAGGCGAAGCTCACGCCGCAACTGATGCGTGAGATGCTGGCGAAGGCAGGCGAGGCGCACGATCTGGATGTGGACCTGCTGGCCAGCGTGGTGCGGGCGGAGAGTGGTGGCAATCCTCATGCCGTGAGCAGGGCGGGCGCGCAGGGGTTGATGCAACTGATGCCGAAAACGGCGGGGAATTTAGGTGTGGGTGACAGCTTTGCTCCGGGCGAGAACATCGACGGCGGCACGGCGTATCTGGATGCGCTGCTGAAGAAGTATCACGACAACCTGGCGCTGGCGCTGGCGGCGTATAACGCGGGTCCGGCGGCGGTGGACCGCTGCCATGGGATTCCTCCGTACCATGAAACGCGGGCTTATGTGGCGCGAGTGATCCATGAGTTTAACCGACGCTATGCGGAGCGGATGGCGGTGGCGAAACTGGCTGGTGGACGGTAGTTTCCTTCCCACTCTTTCGCAAAAAGCGAAAGGATGGGCACCCGCGATTCGTGCTGGCTTCAGCAAAAACAAAACAGGTCCTTCGCTTCGCTCAGGAGACAATCCTTTAAGGGAAGTACGTTTGAAGAAAAAGAACTGGATTGTGTGGGTGGTGGTTCTGGCGGCGCTGGTGGCCGTGATCCTGGTGGCGCGGAACCGTATCCATTTTCAATGGGGCATTTTCTGGCAGCAGTTGAAGCTGGCTGACTGGACTCGAATCGCCGTAGGCATCGGCCTGATCTGGCTGGCGTATGTGCTGCGCGCGGCGCGGTGGTCGATTTTTCTGCGCCCTACGAAGCGCGTCTCGCCCTTCAAGCTGATTGGCTCGATGGTGATTGGGTTTACCGGGGTCGCTATTTTCGGACGGCTCGCCGATCTGGTACGACCTTATCTTGTTTCGCGGCGTACGCAGATTCCGTTGAGCGCGCAGGTTGCGGTGTACACAGTTGAGCGCATGTTCGACATGGGATCGATGGCGCTGATTTTCTCGATCGTGCTCTTGTTTGCGCCAGACAGGCGCTCGCTTCCGCGGCCTGATCTGATCAACAAAGCCGCGCTGGGCGGATTGCTGGTTGCAGTTTTTCTGGCGCTGTTCACGGTATTTGTGCGGGTGTCGGGCAAGGTGGTTGCGAGAATGCTCGGACGGGCGTTCGGTGCCCTTTCTACGCGGCTGGGCGAGCAGGTTGAAGACAAGATTCTGGGCTTTCGCGATGGGCTGAATGCCATTGGCTCGCTGGGCGACCTGCTGCTGGTGGTCTTCATCTCACTGGTGCACTGGAGCATGATTTCTTTTGCCTATCTGGAAACGACGCATGCATTTGTCGCCGATCCGATTCTGGCCAACCTGCATCTTTCGCAGTGCATGCTGCTGATGGCGGCGAGCATGGGCAGTTCGGTGATTACGCTGCCGGTGGTGGGTTGGTTTACGCAGATCGGGTTTACGACGGCGGCGATGCAGGCGTTCTTTAGGGTTCCGTGGGAGCCGGCATTGGGATGCGGCGCGGTGCTGCTGCTGGTGACGTTCCTGAGCGTGATTCCGCTGGGGCTCGTATGGGCGCGTTTCGAGCAGGTGTCGCTGAAGAAGGTGACGGAAGAAAGTGAGCACGCAGGCGAAGAGATTGCAGCGCAGCATGGGCATCAGCAGGTTGGCGAGTCAGCGGGTTAGCGGGTCAGCACATTTTCACGCATCTAAATTTTGAAGGCTTCCATGCATTTCTGCTTTGGAGGCTGTCGGAGCAAAAGCAGATTCTTCGCTACGCTTCAGGATGACAATTCCGACAGGAGAGCGGATATGGAAAGAGGACGATCCGTACTGAAGGGTGCGCTTGCCGGCCTGATTGGCGGGCTGGCCGGGGCTGGCGCAAAGCAGGTGGCGGAGCAGATTTTTCCGCCGCGTCTGGAGGGCCAGACGCCGCCTCCGGTGGTGCTCGCCGAGCAGATGGCAGGACACCCGCTTGCTCCGGGTGAAAAGAAAATTGCAATGGAAAGCATTCACTGGGCCTTTGGGGCCCTCGCCGGAGCTGTTTATGGAGCGATGGTCGAGTATGAGCCGTCGCTGGGCGCATGGCGGGGCGGGGCCTTCGGAATCACACTGAACAAGATCACGCATGAAACCCTGCTGCCGAAGATGGGTTTGTCTGCTCCAACGGACCGGCAGCCAACGCGGGAACGCATGAGTGAATGGGTTTCCCATGCGGTGTACGGCGTGATCACCGATTCGGTGAGACGCGCGGCTCGAAAAGCACTCTGACGAAATATCAACAAGAACCCCCATCTCTTCGAGATACGGGGCACCCGCCAATTGACTCAAAGCCACTGTTAGAATCGAAACAGACAAGATGAAGTGTCCTTACTGCGGGTTTGCGCAAGACCGTGTGGTGGACTCGCGCGAGAGCAAAGAAGCCGATTCGATTCGGCGGCGGCGCGAGTGTGAGCGCTGCAACAAGCGCTTTACCACCTATGAACGCATCGACGAAATCCCCTACATGGTGGTGAAAAAGGACGGCCGCCGGGAGAAGTTTGAGCGGCAGAAGGTCCTGAGCGGTCTGCTGCATGCGTGCGAGAAGCGGCCTATTTCCGCCGGCAAACTGGAATCGCTGGTGGACGAGGCTGAGAGCTATCTGATGGACTCGCCCGAGCGCGAGCGCACGACAACCGAGGTTGGCGAGCTGCTGATGAACAAACTCAAGGCGCTGGATACGGTCGCCTATATTCGCTTCGCCAGCGTCTACAGGGACTTTAAGGACGTGCGCGAGTTTAAGGAAGAGCTGGAGCAGTTGTTGAGCGGGAAAGAGCAGGGGAAAAGAAGCAAGTCAGCGGGTTAGCGAGTCAGCAAGTCAGTGCCATACTGGTGTGGCTGTTGGTGAAAAGGGTGCATTGACGGAACAAGCAAACAACAGGTTCTTTGACTTCGCACTTCGCTCAGGATGACAAATTTTATGAAAGTGCTGACTTGCTTGCGCTGAAAACGCACTGACTAGCTGACTCGCTGTTTTTGAGAAGTTATGACTGAAAAAAAGACGCACAAAGTAACGTTGATTCCCGGAGACGGCATTGGGCCGGAAGTGACGGATGCGGTGGTCCGCATTCTGGAAGCTACGGGAGTGAAATTTGAATGGGAGCGCTTCGCCGCCGGAGCGGAAGCGTTTGAGAAGCACAAGGAGTACATTCCGAAGGAACTGTACGAATCGATTGAGCGCAACCGGCTCGCATTGAAAGGCCCGGTGACGACGCCGGTGGGCGGCGGCTTTCCTTCAATCAATGTGACGCTCCGCAAGAAGTTTGAGCTGTATGCGAACTTCCGCCCAATCAAGAACCTGCCTGGACTCGAAACGCGCTATCCGGGTGTCGATCTCATCATCATCCGTGAAAACACTGAGGGCGAATATGTCGGCCTGGAGCATGAAGTGGTTCCGGGCGTGGTCGAATCGCTGAAAGTGATTACCGAAAAAGGCTCGACGCGCATTGCGAAGTTTGCCTTTGAGTATGCGCGCAAGCATGGGCGCAAGAAGATTCACGCGATCCACAAGGCCAACATCATGAAGATGTCCGACGGCCTGTTTCTGAAATGCGCGCGGGAGGTGGGCAAGAATTTCCATGAAATTACTTACGGCGAGCACATTATCGACAACACCTGTATGCAACTGGTGATGAATCCGTATCAGTATGACGTACTGCTGCTTGAGAACCTGTACGGTGATATTGTCAGTGATCTGTGCGCGGCATTTGTGGGCGGGCTTGGCCTGGTCCCGGGCGCGAACCT
>NZ_DASQIX010000086.1:0-25102 GCF_035631355.1 Alloacidobacterium sp. | reverse complement strand
ACAGCCGTATTCGCCCGGTCCAGGTGGCCTAAACTAGAGCTTCATGGCCACTACTCCTGATATCGGATTTGAGCGCGGATTGCCGGCAAGCCCTGACGCGGAGCGCTCGATTCTGGGCGCGGTCCTGCTCGACAACCATTTATATAACGAAGCTGCGGAAAAGATTACCGCCGATGACTTTGCGCTCGATTCGCATCGCCGTATCTTCAGTCGCATGGCCGGCCTTATTGACGCGGGACGCGCGGTCGACATCGTCACGCTCTCAGAAGAACTGGCCAGGCGCAAGGAAGTCGAGGCCATTGGCGGCGTCGCGTATCTCTTCTCGCTGACGGAGGGGCTGCCGCGTCGGATTTCGATTGAAGACTACGTCCGCATCGTCAAGGAAAAGTCTCAACTGCGGCAGCTCATCAACATCTGCTCGACAGCGATTACACGCGCGATTGACCAGGGTGAAGAAGCGCTTGAAGTGTTGAATGCCGCCGAAAGCGGGCTGCTGGAAGTGACGGAGCGCGGCATCACGCGCGGTTTCGCCAGCATTCCTGAAATTGTCCGCGACTCCTTCGGAACCATCGACAATCTTTACAAAGAAGGCCGCGAGGTCACCGGACTGGCCACGCATTACATCGACTTTGACCGCATGACCAGCGGCCTGCAGCCGTCGGAGCTGATTATTATTGCCGCGCGTCCGTCGATGGGCAAAACCGCATGGGCCATCAACATCGCGCAAAACGCCGCGGTGCAGGGCGCCAAAACCGTTGCCGTCTTTTCACTCGAAATGTCGAAGGAGTCGCTGCTGCGCCGTATGCTGGCTTCACAGGCGCTGGTCGATTCACAGAAGATCCAAAAGGGTTTCCTGTTGCGCGAGGACCAACAGAAGCTTACGCGCGCTTTGGAGCAGCTTGCCGAGTCGAAAATCTTTATTGACGACACGCCGGGCATCTCGCTAACGGAAATGCGCGCCAAGGCGCGCCGCCTGCGGCAGGTGAACGGCGGCCTGGATCTGGTCGTTATCGATTATCTGCAGTTGATGTCGGCCAGCGTTGCCGGGCCGGGCGCGAAACGGTATGAGAACCGGACACAGGAAGTCTCTGCCATCTCGCGTGGGTTGAAATCATTGGCTAAGGAATTGAATGTGCCTGTGATTGCGCTGTCACAGTTGAGCCGCGCCTCGGAACAGCGTGGCGGCGACAAGAAGCCGATGCTCTCCGACCTGCGCGAATCAGGCTCCATTGAGCAGGACGCTGATGTGGTTGCCTTCATCCATCGCGAGGCTTATTACAACCGCGATGAAAACGGCCAGCCTGATCCTGACACCGAGAACAAAGCCGAGATCATCATTGCCAAGCAGCGCAATGGCCCGACCGGGTCTGTTCATTTGGCGTATCTGTCGAAGTGCACTCGTTTTGAAAACCTGGCTTATGGGCAGGAGGAGAGAGACTTCTAGGACAGATTCACCTAAGCAATGTCCAGATGGGAGGCGCAAAAAGGCCGGAGCACGATGCTCCGGCCTTTTTCCTGAATCATTTACTCAGCAGCAACAGGCTCGATCGCCACAAAGCGGCCCATGCGCCCGCGGTCGACAAACTTCACCTTGCCGTCAATCTTGGCAAAGAGCGTGTCGTCGCTTCCTCGGCCCACGTTGAGGCCGGGCTTCAAACGCGTGCCGCGCTGGCGAACGATGATCGATCCGCCGGTGACAAACTCGCCGCCGAAGGCTTTCACACCCAGCCGCTGCGCGTTAGAATCGCGCCCGTTATTTGAACTTCCGCCGCCTTTTTTATGTGCCATTTCTCAATCCTCGCGCCAGCCTGCAGCCGGCTTCAAAATTAGTCCTATGCCGTGTAAGTCGCGCCGTCGACCTGAATCTCGTTGATGCGGACCTGCGTGAACGCCTGGCGATGTCCCTGCAGCTTCTTGTACTGCTTCTTCCGCTTGTAGTGGAAGACCAAGATTTTATCGCCGCGGCCTTCGCCGAGCACCGTGGCAATCACCTTGGCCGATTCAGGCTTCGCAACCGAACCCGCGTCGCCGGATACCGCCAGCACATCGCTGAACTCGACGGTACCGTTCTCGTCCGCCGCCGCCTTCTCAATCTTCACCACATCGCCCGGAGCGACACGATACTGCTTACCACCAGTGCGGATTACCGCGTACATAAATCCTCCAGCGCCCTTGCTGCAAGGCGCGTAAACTTAATGAATCTGGGCAGATACATGCTTGCCTCGGGCGCCGGGTGCTCTAACCGACAAGGGTGGTGAGCGGGGTGCGCCGGACTGATGCGCGCACGAGGCAATGGGCAGGATCGCCGAACTTAATTAGTGTACTGGTTATCGCGTTTTGGGTCAATGATAAGCGGGGGATAGCGAATGTTTCTCGCCAAATTGAGGCTCGAGTATTAATCAAATGATAATACCGCTCAGGCCGGAAGAAGTGCACCACTTCCGCGAACACCAAATCAGTCGATTCTGTAAATCCCCAGTACAAACTTCTCGATTGCCGACAAACCGGGATCAATAGCAAAACAACAAGGTCGATGTCTTTGGCGCATGCATCAGGGGCAAGGTGGATGCATTGTTTCTCGTGGCCACTTACCAGCATTGAACATGTCGATGTTCTGCTTCTGCTGGGCCAATGTCGGTACGCAAAAATCGGTCCGCATCGAATCGGACAGGAAGCTGTCGTTATAGGGTTCGACGTTCTTCCAGACGGAAACGGGGCACCAGCAACGTGAACCGGGTGGGTTGGGTCCATGATGTATTGAGTGCCGAATACCTGCGGCTGCTTGGTGAATTGCAAGTAGCGGTCCAGGGTGGCCGCCGCGATCCATTTGGCGGACGACGTTCCCCGCGCTATCGCCTCCATGGCAAGTATGTGCGCGAACAAGATATCGTCGGCCGTGTCGCCATGCTGGAAAATGAACGCAGCCTCCAGGAAGTCGTCACCGGAGGTGACCTGGCCGGCCGCCAGCATAGTCCGCAGAGTCTTCTGGCGCACCTTTACATGCTGGAGGTACTCAGCATTGGTGGCCTCGTCCTTTATCGTTTTCGTATCTTCCTGATCTTCGACGTACAGCCTGTGCACCGCCGAGGGCGTGTCCGGCGGCTTTGGCGTGTTGGGAGCGCTGGTTTGGGCAACCACCCAGGCACTGCAAAGCGTAAGGAACGTCAGGCTTCCCATTACTCGAAGTTGCATCCTACGTCCTCCGATTCCGAATGTCGTCACCTTTATCCGCACGCGCTTTGATGTCAAGTAGCATTCTACATAGGTCAGACCCACTACTGTAACCTGCCGCACTGGGTTCTGGGCGGATGAACGGCAACTCGGAAGTAACGTTCAGTTGCCGGATACTTCCGGATTGCCGACAAACGCCCAGAACACGTTAATTGAGTGCTTTGCCCAGTCCACGACGGTTGACTGTCGTTTGAGTATATCCATTGCAGATTTTGCTTTTACTTCCGTGTGTGCTAGTTTGTGAATCCTCTGGCATGCCCGCTGCTGCGCTCGCTTCAAAATTGGCTCACATGAGGTCATTGTGAAAAGAGAACGTCTAACACAAATCGTCCTAGTGATCGTGGGGCTGTTCAACCTGGCGATAATCTATCCGCTATACCTGGATCTGCGAAATTCCAGCTGGCTCCTGGAGCGGAAGAACGAAGTCCACCCGATGTTTCTGAGCTTCTTTATTCCGGTTGGGGTCTTTCTAATCATGGCCGCAAGGAGACCATCTGAGCATCGCTCAATGATTGCTCTAGCCGCCTGGTGGCACATCTGCCATGGCGTGGTGATGGCTATCCAGTGAAGCATGGATTCATGGTGTCCACAGGAACTTTGCTGACGTGATCATATTCCTTGTGATCGGCAGCGTCCTGTTAGCGCTTCTGCCAGCAAAACGAGGGACAGTCGCGCCGGGAGTGGCGTGAACCGAACGATTTTTCCCCCTTTGACCTTTTCGTGAACCTAATTACGGCTACGTTTCTGGTCGTATCACCGGCAATCCGGAAATAGCGCCTGCCGGTCTGGTTAACTTCCGGATTGCTGGCAAACCAGAACATTTCACCGAGCGCATTGGCCTGAAGTCATCAGTTGACAATCGAACTGGCCAAGTAGCCGGGCGCTAGCCGACATTTCGAGATATATCGAGCTTGGGCCGAGGCTTGAGTTTACTCCCGACTGGCAAGAACTGATCGCGAAACAAGGGTGCCCCGGAAAGGGCTGCGCAGGTCTGTGGCAGTGGAATGCGTCAAGGAGATACTCATCTGCCACATGGCCGGATCTCTTGCTTGAATCTCCGGCGATTACAGGTCGATTAGAATTGTGCGAGGCGAGTTAAGCCCCTTGGATCGTATTAGGGAATGATGATTGCCGGAACAACGGAGATCGGCGATGCGCAGGGGATGGACATGGAAGAACAATTTGCATCGGCGCAGCGATTAACGATTAAGCCAGGAGCATCAAGCGCGCAGCAGTCCAGTGCAGGATCGCTCAGGAGCGCCGTGTTGCTGGCGTTGGGGTTCGGACTGCTGAAGTTTCTCTTGGCAACTCTGAGCCAGATCGCGGCGCAGCATGCTGGCTACGAGATCTTCCGCGACGAGCTGTACTTCGTTGTCTGCGGGCGGCATCCGGCGTGGGGATATGTGGATCAGCCGCCGATAGTTCCGGTGATCGCACGCATTTCTGCGTGGCTGTTCGGGCTCGGATCGATGGCGCTATTCCATACGTTTGCTTCGCTGGCAGGCGCCGCGGAAGTGGCGCTGACCGGGCTGCTGACGTGGCGAATGGGCGGTTCCCGCTGGGCGCAGGCTCTGGCCATGACGGCAATTCTGACAGCGCCAATCATGATCGCACTCAATGCGACGATTTCAACTAGCCTTCTTGAACCGTTCTTCTGGATGATAGTGGCGCTGGCACTGATGGAACTGGCGCGGTTGGCCGATCGAGAGAACTTGAACGGCCGTGCGGCTGCCTGCTGGTGGCTGTTGTTTGGAGTGGCGGCGGGACTGGGCCTCGAAAACAAGTGGAACGAGGTTTTCTTTCTGGTCTGCCTGCTGGCCGGGCTGCTGATGACAAAACAGCGCCGCATCCTGGCTTCAAAATGGTTCCCCGTAGCATTTGCGGTGATGGTCCTGCTCATCCTTCCCAACCTGCTGTGGGAGGTGCATCGACACTGGCCAACTCTGGAGCTGCTTCATAACGATCAGATCAACGGCAAGAACGTGCAGGCGGGGCCACTGCCATTTGTGCTGAACCAGTTGATGGACTGGGGCCCGATGATGGCTCCGTTGTGGATTGGCGGTGTTCTGTGGCTGCTCTTCAGCCGGGCGACGAAATCGTTCCGTTTTTTGGGCGTGACCTATGTGTTGTACCTGCTCCTGATGATGTTCCTGCACGCCAAGCATTATTACCTGGCAGGGATTTATCCGCTCTATTTCGCGGCGGGCGCGGCGGCTTGGGACGCCTTGTTCCAATCACGCAGGCGGCGGCACGGACTGACGCCGGCTTATGTGGCGCTGCATGTGCTTACCATCGCTGCGATCGTGCCTGTCATTATTCCGGTGCTGCCGCCTGCCTCGACGCTGGCTTATCAGGAACGGCTGCATATACAGCCGACAAAGACGGAGACGGAAACTACGGCGCCCCTGTCACAGTACATTGCTGACATGCTGGACTGGCGGCACAAAGCCGACCTTCTGGCCGCGGCCTGGTTATCCTTGCCCGCGACGGAGCGCGCACAGGCGGGGATCTTTACGGTCAATTATGGCGGCGCAAGCGCGGTGACGGTGTACCGGCCGGATGTGCCGCCGGCCATCAGCGGGCACCAGAACTACTTCCTGTGGGGACCGCGCGGATACACCGGTAAGGTGATGATCGTATTCGGCGACAGCCGCGAGAAGCTCGAAAGCGAGTTCGATTCGGTAGAAGAGTTTACGCAGGACACGAACCCGTATGTGGAACCGTATGAGCGCGGCCCGATTTTTATCTGCCGAGGTCTGCATGGCGATCTCCAAACGCTATGGCCAAAGGTGAAATTCTGGTATTAAGGACGCGGCAATGGCACGCAGCTAATCTCAAGTAATGCAACTAAAGAGGCCACCGACACATTCGGTCTCGGCGGTGAACGATCGAAGGACTACTCCCCTGAAACGGGCTCTGCTCCAGCAAAACGCTCGCCAGGACTGCAGCGTCTCAGTTGATGCCAAATCACCAAGTCACTCATTGAGTCTTCAGCCTGCATCAACCTCCCGCTCCCGTTGCTTCTTTTTCGCTCATAAAATCATCAGCTAGCGCAGAATTGCGGGCGCCTCCGAATGCCGTCCGATCTTCGCCGGGATCAACCAGCAGCCAGAGACATCCGCCCGCAAGTACCGCTGCCGCAGCCACGAAAAAGGCGGTATTCCACCCATATCTGGCGGCGATGGAGGGCGTTAGCGAGGCGGTCACTGCCCCACCGACCTGACCGCCCATATTCATCAATCCTGAGACCATTCCGGACCGCTTGCCGGATATGTCGGCGGTGACTGACCAAAAAGAGCTTTGCGAAATATAGAGCGCGCCCGCTCCCCCGGCAAGAATGATGCTGGCAAGTTGCGTGCTTTGTGTTCGCGGACCGAGCACCAGAAATATAGAAGTCAGCGCGAGAGACACAGTGGCGATGCCGCAACGGCCCAACCGCCGTCCATATCGACGGGTAAGCCAGTCGGAGATGACTCCTCCGGCTAAACAGCACACCGTCATGGCAAGAAAGGGAATCATGGAGTAGAGGGCGCTTGACTTGAGGTCGAGTTTTCGAACCTGGGCGAGGTATATGAAAAACCAACTGAAGAATATCCAGGCCACATAGCCGAAGCTGAAATAGCTGAGGGTCATCGCAATGACACTGCGATTGAAAATTGAGGCTTGCCAGGAGAGAGCTTTAGCGTTGGCGGAATCTTTTGCGAGAACCAATGAACGGCCAGCTTCGATATGGGCCAGTTCTTCTTTTGAAACAAATGGGTGCTGCTCTGGGGTGTCGCGCGCGGCGAGGAACCATACGGTCCCAACGAATACTCCAATGAGCGCACAAAACCAGAACGAGGCGCGCCAGCCGAAGTGTTGAACAATCCAGTTGAGCAGCGGCAGAGTTAATCCTGCGCCGGCACCCACTCCAGCAAATATCCAGCCATTTGCCTTTCCGCGTTCGGCCACAGGAATCCAGCGCGCAACAAAATGGTTGGAAGCCGGATAAATAACTGCTTCTCCAATACCTAGCGCCACGCGGACCAGAATCAGCAGCAGAAGGGCATGCGGCAATCTCGGGGAAATAGCGGCGGTCAAAGCGGTGAAGACGCCCCACCACAGAACTCCGAAGCCGAGAATGCGGCGCGATCCGAAGCGGTCAGCAAGCCATCCTCCCGGCACCTGAAAGCAGGCGTAGCCGACGAGAAAAGCGCTGAAGACCCAGCCGAGATGCACATTGTCAATGCCCAGCTCGCTTCGAATCGCCGGACCTGCGATGGAAATGTTCGTCCGGTCCATGTAGGCAACGGCGCTCAATACAAACAACCAGACGACGAGCAGCGTTCTGACGGGAAATCGGCGGACGGCTGGCATTCATCTCCTCATTCGTGTTGCAGATGCGCGGCTACATCATTATGCTCCCTGAACTCCAGTTGACCCATTGGCGCGCTTTCGTTCACACTCAGGCAAAGGTCTAAGCCTATGTGCCGAAACATCAAAAGTCTCTTCAACTTTGACCCGCCTGTCACCGATGAAGAGATAAGCAACGCCTCGCTGCAGTTTGTGAGAAAGATCAGCGGCTTCAGCAAGCCGTCGAAGCCGAATGAAGCGGCCTTCTACGCCGCTATTAATGAAGTGGCCGCCGCGTCTGCCCGGCTCCTGCTCTCGCTCGAAACCACCGCCCCACCCAAGAACCGCGAAGAAGAGGCGGCAAAAGCAAGAGCTCGTTCCGCCGAACGATTCCCTGTCTGAACCGGCGCCAAAACCTGTGTGGACCTCAGCGCGAACTCTGCGTCCTCTGCTGTGAAAAAGCATTCCTGAACCAGCGCACGCGCCAGCTTTTCTCAGCCGACTGAAACAGACAAACGCTCAGGATCGTAATCAGCGGCTCCAGCGGGTGCCGGAATCTCGCGCCGGGAGTGACGAAATAATAGCTCACCGGCAGCAAGAGAAAGGCCCAAAGAAAAAGCCCAGCCGCCGGAATGCGCCGTCGTAACGCAAGCCACAGGCCCAGCAGGCCAGAAAATGTAAGGAAGGAAAAGTTGATTTCCCGGACAAATTCTCCGCCAGGATGCGCCTGGGCAGGATGCGGAACGCCGATCCAATAGAAGTAGACGCGCTTCAGACTGATCTTTACAAAGTGAATGCGATGCGCGCGGATGTACGCCTTGGCCATCTCATCACGCATCCTTACGTAGCGCACTTCGCCCATGTCGCGGTATTCAGCAATCAGCCGTCCACCGTCGACGATCGGCAGCGTTCCACCCCACGGGAATCCAGTAGACCCCGGGCCGTTACCCGCGTACAGCTCAGCCCCCAGGTTTCCTCGAATTGGGATGAAGGCATGAAAGACGCGCCAGTTCCGAATTGCCCACGGCGCAAGGCAGGCAAAGAAAACAACCGCTGAGAGCACGACGCCGCGAAACGCCGCAGCCTTGTTCTTTGCACCCAAAACCACCCACAACCCACAGACAGGCAAAAACAGCAGCGGCGATGGATTTGAGAGCGCTACTCCGCCCCACAGTAACCCAAACAACAGCCAGTAGCTGGAAGTATTCTTCGCATCTCCACCGATGCCGCGCATGCGCAACGCAATCACTAGCACCCACGCGAACAGCATCGTGGTCAGCGTCATTTCCCACACCCAGCGCACGGCGTACTGCATTGCCGCCGGATACAGCGCCCAGAGCCATCCCGACCACTGCGCGATGCTCGCACCGTTCGGTAATCTCCCGTAGCAGCGTTTTGCAATCTCATACACCGCCGGAATCGTGGCTGCGGAGAAAATGCTGTTGATGGACAGAATCGTCCAGCCGGAAAGCAGGGAATACACACGGCAGAGCTTAAACACTCCGGCGAGAATCAGCGGATACAGGGGCGGGTTCCACGCCGTCGGGCCGGTGTTGCTCACAAATGGATCGGCATAGCCGTGTCCAATCGCGAGCCCGCGGGCAATACGTCCCATCTCCCAGCCGAACTCGAAATGGTCGGCAAAAGCCCGGAAGTGATAGCTGCGGGCAATGGTGATATATAGCACGCGGACTGCAAGGCCCACCCAGAACATCGTCCAGGGTGAGCGCCAGTCGATGCGCTGCCAACGTGAGACTTCGTGGTTCTGGTTTGTTTCTATGACAGCCATTTCAGGATTCGAATCGCGCCCATGGCGGCCGGCTTCGAATGCGCCGACGCATCCGTGCGCGCATGGATTTCGTCTTTCCTTTCCGCGTAGTACTGGTAGGCGCGCGTCAGCATTTCTTCATTTGTCAGCGTCGGCTTCCACTTAAGCAGGTCCTGCGCTTTCGTCGTGTCGAAGAGGAAGTCCTCGGCAATCATCCGGTAGTGATACGGCCCCAGCGGAGATATCTTCAATTTGTGTGCCATCTTCATGGCCGCAAGCGTTAGCCCTTTCGGCAGAGACGCCACCCGCGACCTGCTGCCCGCATTGCGAATCACCGCTTCGTACACTTCACGCAGTGTCTTCACCTGATCCGAACCGACGTGGAACGTCTCCGATCCTTTGAAATCCAGCGCAAGAATGCAAGCTGTCGCCAGGTCCTGCGCGTAGATGAACTGATACCGGTTGTCACCATTGCCGACGACCCAGATCGTGTTGCCGTCATTCATGAACTCGAAGAGGATCGCAAGAAGGCCGAGGCGCCCGCTGTCGATGATGGTCGGGCAGCGCAGCGTCACAATGTCCAAATCGCTCGTGTACTTCGCAAGTGCCTTTTCCGCTTCCAGTTTCGACTGTCCGTACATCTCAATCGGATTGGGCGTCTCGGTTTCCGTCACCGGATGCCCGAGATTGCTCGCCCAAAGGCAATTTGTCGAAATAAAGACGAGCTTCTTCACGCCGGCGGCGCGACAGCTCTTTGCCAGATTCACCGTTCCATCTACGTTCGATGTCCAGAGCTGATCGGGGTTGATCTTGCCGTGCGCCAGCATTGCTGCGCAGTGAATTACGCCGTCGAAGCGGTTTTCGTGGAATACCTTCTCCACAAGCGGCATGTCTCGCAAGTCGCCCTGGATGCTTTGCAGCCCAGGCAGGCTGTCAGCATCTGGGAGAAGGTCGAAATTCACGCAGGTAAAGCCTTCGGCGAGCAGTCTGTGCTTGAGCACTCCGCCGAAAAAGCCGGACCCGCCGGTAACAAGGACATTTGGCATTTTTCTTAGTCTAAATTGTCAGGTAGATAGCCAACTGTATGAGCCGTGCTTGACCCTGATGCGATGTCGCGCCGAACCATCATCTTCAAGGGCCCCTCCGATTCGACGTCTTCTGCGCGATTGGCACGCCTTAACCAGGCTATAGGGTACGTTTGAACAAAGGCGTAGCAATGAAAAGCGTCAACATGCCGAATCCAAATAAGAAGATCAAATCTGTCCAAATGGCTGCAAAACCGCCATCCTTGAGCAGGATTGCCTTAAATCCGTGCACCGCATAGCTGAAGGGATCGACCACGGCGATGGCCCTGAGCCATTTGGGAAATCCCGTAATTGGGGAGATGGCTCCGCTGGGGAAGAACAGAAGCGTATTCAAGACGCCGAACATGGCGCGCGGCACTAAGGGATCTTCAACACGCACCATCATCAGAAACATCATCCCGTTAAATGCAATTGAAGTTGCGATAATCAGCAAACTCAATTGCAGCACAGTCATGGGATGAAAGATGACTCCCAGACCCGCAAGCAGCGAGCCAATCACAGTGAGCGTGACGCCGGACAGCACCGCCTTGATCGCGCCCGCGAGATTCAATCCCATGACCATCTCCCATTTAGTGATGGGCGTGACAAGGTAGCCTTCATGCACGCCGCGCGCTTTGTCGTCGATATACAGCATGCCTCCGCCGATCATCACGGCCACATACATGGCAAGCGCCACCGAGCCAGCCAGCAGATATTTCATGTACTCGACATAAGGATAGAGTTCTACGATTTCGAGCGCGATCTGCTGCACGACTTTAGGCTGAATCACAGGAGCATTGAGCGCATCGACCAGCGACTGCATCTCCGCTTCGAGGCTGCTGCTCATGGTCTGGTCAGTGTTGTCGACGACCAGGCCGATGGTTGGAGAGTCACCGGCTAGCACGCGCCGCGAATACTGCGCGGGAATGATGACGGCGCCATCCAGCCTTCCTGTGCGCACATCGTCGCGCGCCTTCTCTTCATTGTCATAAGGGATGGTGGTGAATGTGCGGATATTCACCGCGATGGCATTAAATGCCTCGTGAATTTTAAGCGCCTGTGAACCGTGATCGTAATCGACCACTCCCATGCGGGCGCCGCGAATCTTTCCGCCGAATGCGTTGCCCAGGATGATCAACTGCACCAGCGGAAGAGTCATCGAGACCATCATCAGCGCCGGAGAGCGGAAAAACTTCCGCATCTCGCGCTCCACAATCGCCATCATTCGTTTCATGGTTACGCTCCCGGACGCGGCGGCATGACAAATCCAAGCGCCTTGACTTGTTCATCGCGAAGCTGACGTCCCGTGTAATGCACAAAAACATCGTCGAGTGTTGTGTTCTGTACGCTCAACGATTTAATGGTTTCACCCCGATTTACCGCCAGCTCGACCAACTGCGTTGTCGTGAGAGAACCGTTGGAGGTGAGCAGCCTGTACATTCCGGCGCTCTGCGATTCAACCTTGGTTACGCCTGCCAGTTTCTTCAACTGCGAAGGCCATTCCTCAGACTCTCTAGTGAATTGCGCCTCGACCACATTTGTTCCGGGAACGCTGGCCTTCAGGGCCATCGGAGTATCGAGCGCTACGAGTTTGCCGTGATCGACGATGGCGATGCGATCGCACAGACGATCAGCCTCGTCCATATAGTGTGTCGTGATCAGCATGGTCAGATTGTGGATGGTCTTGAGATTGTTCAGCATCTCCCACACGGCCACGCGCGATACGGGATCGAGGCCCGTCGTGGGTTCATCGAGGAAAAATATGCGCGGATTGTGGACCAGGCCACGCGCAATTTCGAGGCGGCGGCGCATTCCGCCAGAGAGTGTTTTGGTTTGCGCCCCGCGCCACTTCAATAGGTCAACGGCTTCCAGCAGCTCTTCGATATTTCGTTGACGTTGTGCTCTCGGGACCTCATAGAGTTTGGCATAGATTGAGAGGTTTTCTTCCACCGTCAAATCCATGTCACTGGTAAGCGCCTGAGGAATCACACCGATGAGCCTTCTGACTGCATCCGGTTCACGCGATACATCATGGCCGGCGATAACTGCCTTTCCGGCGGTAGCCGGGATCAGCGTCGTCATCATCCGGATGAGAGTGCTTTTGCCGGCGCCGTTGGGGCCGAGAAGCCCAAAGATCTCTCCGTCCGCGACCTCGAAGGTAACACCGCCGACCGCTTCAAAATCACCGTAGAGCTTGACGATATTTTCGACAGCTATCGCAGAAGTTTTATTCATCGTGACACCAGCTTGCTCTTCGGGATGTACACTTCAGCCGTCATTCCGGGCACATATCGCATCTCAGGATTGTCGATCAACAACTTCAGGCGGATGGTCTTGATGTCGCGTTTGCGGCGGCTGACGTCACGCTGAGTGGCAAAGTCGGCCTCTGCG
Organism: Alloacidobacterium sp.; assembly: GCF_035631355.1. Classification (NCBI taxonomy): domain Bacteria; kingdom Pseudomonadati; phylum Acidobacteriota; class Terriglobia; order Terriglobales; family Acidobacteriaceae; genus Alloacidobacterium; species Alloacidobacterium sp. Next base: position 12,316 of record NZ_DASQIX010000086.1, on the reverse strand, counting down.
GATTTCGCGATGACTTTGCCCTGAATGGTTGCGCCACTTGGCATGACGACGCGAAGACTGTCGCCAATCTGAACCGAGTCAGCCTGAGTTTCCGGCAGAGGTGCGTAAACCCACGTCTGCGTCAGGTCCGTGATAGTCACGATCGGAGTTCCGGCCGCAACTACTTCTCCCTGTCGGGCGGCCCGGACATTCACCTTGCCCGAGATTGGCGACACGACGCGCGCATAATCCAGCTCAACCTGTGCCTGGTTCGACAGAGCCTGAGCGTTCTTCATATCGCTCCGTGTCGCATCTACCGTCTTTGCTGCGGCCTGTGCTTGAATCGTGTTCGCCACTGCGAGTTTGACGGACGCTTCTGATGCGGCCACGTTCTCTTTGGCTGAATCGACGGCTGCCTTCGCAGCGTTCAGCGATGTTGTTGCTTCATCGCGTGCCTGCGCGCTCATCACTCCCTGCTTGGCGAGCGCGACTGTCCTTCGTGTATCGGCCTCCTGATGTTCATACTGCGCCTGTGCCTGCACGAGGGCCGCTCTTGCGGCGCGCAATTGCGCCTCGGCATTCGTTACCTGGCTTGATGTGCCGCCGCGCAGCTGGCGTTCCGTGTCACTGGCTTCCTGCAATTTGTACTGCTGGCTGGTTGCAGTTGCTTCAGCAGCCTGAAGAGCGGCTGCCAGATCATCACTTTGAATTGTGGCGATGAGCTGGCCAACCTTGACATCGTCACCTTCATCGACTGTAAGGGTCTGGATGCGGCCGGTAATGCGGGAGCTGACGACGACTTCATTTGCATCTACGGTGCCGATGAGCAGCAAATCACTGGACCGGTTCGTCGAAAAGAAATACCAGCATAGAGCGATGACAAGTAAGATGCCTAGCAATACGAATATCTTGTTACGCGCATTCATAGCCATTTTCTCCGAACCTGAAAATTCTTAATTTGAGGCATTGGCATCTCTGCCAGTACGCGCTTCGCCAACTTGATGCCACGAGCACGGTCCACGAAAAGCGCTTGGCCAAGAAACTGCACGGCGGCTTCCCGCCTGGACTTCAGCACATCGACGTCAAATGGCTTGAATGGAAGCGCCAGTTGCAGCATCGGCGCGCTCAGAAAATAGAAGACGTTCGCGCCAAACATCGAATACGTCACCTGGAGCCAATCAACTTCGCAAAGTTCGCCTGCCCGCACCCCTTCACTAACAGCCTCCCGCAGCTTTTCGAGCAAAGGCTTGAATGCTTTGCGAATAAGAATGGGTATCGACCCTCCCTCATCGCGTTGGAACCGTACCATCTCCTGCTGCATGAGACTCTGGAATTCGCGCTGCGTAAGAATGCGATCGAAGTGATTCAGCGCCATTCGCAACAGGCGCTCGCCCGCGCTGTGTCTGGGGTCAAGCGCATCGAGAGCGCTGGCAATAACTTTTCCCGACACTTCTTCAAGGGCCGCAGCATACAGGGATTGCTTGCTCTTGAAGTAGTAATAGAGGAGCGCCTTGTTAACCTTTGCCGCTTTCGCGATGGCATCCGTGCGTGCGCCTGAGAAGCCGTGGGTGCTGAACTCGCGGACCGCTGCGCGAAGAATAATCTTCCGTGTCTGATCGGCACGACTTTGGCGGTTTTTGGATGAAGTTGCTAGGCTCATTGATTAACCGGTTAGTTAAATAATACCAGCAATCTGTTCCCGGGACCTTTCTTAGAAGGAGGCCTGGTTTGTTCGTGTAGCTTTTACGAGCGTCTCTACGGAAGGCGCAACCATCAGCAGAAGCACTGCCTGCGGCTTTATTGCGGTGTTCAGAAAGTCAATATTCCGATTCCTTACGTCCGCATTCACCAACCGATTATGTTTCAGATCATCCAGTGCTTGGAGGCCGATTATCGCTACCTCGGACAGGTTGCGCGAAAGCGGCGCCAGATCTTGCGTCAGGAACGATCGTGCCAGCAATGGTTGCAGCCTGGCGTCATTATCGCGCCACAGAACCAGCCACTGTTGCGCCTGTTGCCAGTCTTCGGGTGTGGCTTTTCCCCCCGCGATCCGCCGGGCAATGCCGTCAAACACGCGCGCAGTCTCGCTCTCCGGAGGCACTGCATCATCCAGGCGATTCAACGGAGTGAAGTCCCCGAAATTGCGCAGTTGCTGGCGCTCGTACCCCTTGGGTGGCTGCACCACGTCCGCCAGCACGCGCAGAGCCACTGGATCGGGATCGCCGCTCATCCGCTCCAGCATCTCTTCCGTGATTAGCCGGTGTCGCACTCCGTAATACCCGAGCTTTTGCGAAACAATGCCAAGCCGGCGATACATCGAGTCAACATCCCGCACATTCTCAGGAGACCAAAGCCGCTCAGCGATAGCCGCCGTACGTGGCCATACTCGGTTATCAAGGTTCTCATCAGAAACAATGTCGGTCCACATGGTCGCTTCGCCCCCAAGCACCCGCGCCTTCTCATCCGGAGTAAGGCTTGCGGCGCTCGGATCTCCCAGGGGATCGACTGCATAATGCTCCGCAGCCGACTGGTTCAGATCAATGTAATACCCCGATGAGAGCACGCCGCGATTCCCGTTGCGCGCCGCATCCGCGAGGGACTTCGGGCCCCGCCACGATTGAATGACCACATCCTTGGGGGTGCCCGACTGCAGCACCTCGTCCCAGCCCATCATGATTTTCTTGTTCCGGGCGACAATCTTTTGAATTCTGGCGGTGAATTGTGCCTGCAGAGCCGCACCATCCTTGATGCCGTGGACCCGCATATACTCCTGGATGCGCGGGTTTGACTCCCATTCATGAAAGTCGCATTCATCGCCTCCCGTGTGGAAGTACGCATCCGGAAACAACTCGGCCATCTCTTCAATGAATCCGCTGAGGAACTTGTACGTGCTCTCCCTTGTCGGATCCATCGCTGAACTCACGCCGGGGACGTGACCACTGCCAAGCTCAGGGTAGGCGCGGAACCAGGACGCTGTGTGGCACGGCATGTCGAACTCCGGTATCATCCGAATGCCGCGATCCCGCGCGTATGCAATGATCTCCTTCACTTCTTCCTGCGTGTAATAGAAGCCCCCGGATGCCTTCTCCTGCAGAAGGGGGAATCGCTTGCTCTCAATGTGGAATCCCGCATCATCCGAAAAACGCCAATGAAAGACATTCAGCTTGACGGCCTCCATCGCATCGAGATTCCGCTTGATTACCGGAAGCCGAACGAACCGATGCCCCGAATCAATCAGAAGACCGCGCCACGGAAAGCGGGGCCTGTCTTCGATGGTGATCGCGGGAACGCTGAATCCCTTTGGAGTCACTCGCACCAGCAGTAGAAACGTCTGCAGACCGTGCAATACGCCCAGCGGATTGGCAGCAGTCAATTGAACACCGCTCGTCGCGATCACCAGCCGGTATGACTCATCCTCTCCGAGCTGCTGGACGGGCAGGCTCGGGCCCTCCGTATGAACCGTGAAATTTGGCTTGTTAACCACAGCCTCACGCCACAATGGAATTCCCGTTTCGCGCGAAAGCACATCGAGAAATCGCTGCCGCGCATGAACCAGACGAGGCTCGGCATACCCGGTCAACTCGATGCCGAATGACCCGTCAATCAGAAATTCTCCCGGGCCTGGCGTCGATTGCGACGGCAGCGGCATCATCGATAGCGATTCCGGCTCCTGCGCTCGAGCCGGCCACGGCAAGCCCAGCATGAACAGAAGGAACACGCAGAAGCATAGGAAGCTCGCACGCCGAAAATATGGCACGACTACCTCTCCAACTCAGCCCGATAGGCTCCGGTTCACAATATACCTGTGCACTGAAGTGTGCTCATAGGCATGTCCGCAATAAAGAACATGGATGCCGATTCATGGCTGCTGACGAGGTCAACAACATCCTTCGCTAAAGTGTTGAAAGGAATGTGGTGGCCAGAGACGGGATCGAACCGCCGACGCCGGCCTTTCAAACTTTAGACGATGTGTAATTACAACTTAGACGGCACGAATGTCGCCGTAAATCTCTGATAGATGTTCGTACGATGTTTTATGGTGAGTGCGATTTTGGGTTGCACTTGCTCAATCGAACCAGGAACCGCATGAGTGCTGAAGCATGTAATCTCCAGTGGACACGAGCCTATTCGATGTCCTGAACACAGCGAAAGCCGACAGTACCGGAACGGTCATAGCTGGGAGCCATGAGGAGCAATTTTCCGTGCTGATCATTCCGGTACGCTTGCGGAAAGTACCAGATTGAGCCTTGCGGCTGATAGTAGCTTCCTCCACGGAGAATACCCCCGCGCGTGTGCTCATCAATGTACTCGTCTGTCCATTGCCAGACGTTTCCCACCATGTCGATGACCCCGAAAGGACTGGCTCCGGATGGATGAGCATCAACACCATCGGGGTTCGTAAGGGAGCGGCCCTTATCGGGCATAGGCACGTTAGCCGACTCCCATATATCGCCCCAGGGATAGAGGCGATTTTGGTCGCCGCCTTGAGCAGCGTATTGCCACTCCCATTCATGAGGCAGGCGCTTGCCTGCCCACGCGGCGTACGCGCGGGCATCTTCGAGGGAGACCCAGGTGACGGGCTTTCTGTCCCACCCTGCCGGATACGTCCCGTTCTTCCAGTCACGCAAAAAATTCAAGTCGTCGACAGGATGATAGTGCGTCGCATCCAGAAACTTCTTGAATTCCGTATTGGTGACGGGATACTTATCCATCAGGAAAGCATGAACGTGCATGCGATGCTCATGGAATCTGCGCGGCATATCTTCCCACGGATACTGAACATCGACGCCAATGTCGTTGGAGCCCTCAATCTCGATACCCTGCACTCTGAAAACATAATCGCCAGCGGGAATCTTCACCATCTCTTCAGGAGTTGAGGTTGCACGCTTTGTTGGTGGAATGTCGACGAGCTGCTGCGGCAGCGTCTTCCACTGGTCTGAATACGACGAAAGCGGTTGCGCTGTCATCTTCTTCATGCGCGTCATGAGGTCCTGCATTTTTGGGGTGGCATCCTTCGAGGCAAGAATCGCTCCGAAACCATGAGCTTCCATCTGGAAAGAAAGCACGTCGTTGTTGCCGTCGCGCTCCGGCTTGAGTTCCTCACCATGATAGAGATCGAAGTAGCGCATGCCGTCCTGTGCAGGTACGGATATTTGCCGGCCCGGAAGGTCGTATTCGTTGCGATTTACGAGAGTCCAGACGGTGTTTCCATCGAGCGGCCATCGGCTGGCGAATACGCCATAGCGGTGCGTCGGATAGAACGGTTCCCATGTAGCGCTGACAAGAAATGGCGCGACGCCTCGCTCGATCGTGGCCATGCGGCGCGTAGCTTCGCTGTCGCGAGGAGTTATGCCGTTCCAAATCCCCCAGATGTTCTCCCAGCTTTCCCAGCCCACTCCGTTGAAGAAGGCAAATTGCAGATCGTCGGTCTTGTTGCGGGCCCAGCGATGAGAAATATTCACCATGTGGCGGGTCTCAAGCCACTTGTATTTGTCTACCTCGGGTACGAACGGGAATTGGTACTGTCCCCAGGTCATAACGTTCCAGGCAAGCGCTTCGTCTGACGGACCTCCTTCTGGCTCGAACGCGAGAGTGTGGCCGACTTTGTCGGAAGCCTGGGAGAAGGCGAGCGGGACACCGTCCTGCGTGTCTCCATTGATGCCATCCGCGTCAATTTCCTTCATGATTTCCGCGATGGCATCGGGCCAGGATTTGCCGGGATCGCGTGTGCCCTGATCCCACATCATCATGGGAAAGAGGACGCGCACGCCATGGCGATGGAAGTCCTCGACCATCTGGTGAACTCCCGCGAGACCTCCAGGCATGGAACGCATCATGTCGTGCTGATTGCGGTCGTCGATGCCCATGTTGGGATAGGTTGACCAGATCAGCACGGCATCGATGCCGCCGTAGCGTTTCTCAAGGTCATCCAGGTAGCGGTCTACGGTGTATTTGTGCGCGTAAGGGTCGTAGAAATAGCGGTCCTGCACCATCATCTGCGGCTGGATGAAGCTTGATTGCGTCCAGAGCAGCGTGGGCATGCGATAACGCGCATCATTATAGCCAATACGGATACGGCGCTCCATGCGCCAGTGCGTAATGTCATTCAGCCACTGCTGATGCGTAACATCTGTACACGGCGTGTATCCGCCCTCCCAAGCGCCGCGGAGTGTGAGGCATTCGGGTGACGGGATCTGCTGGTTTTGAGGCGGGTACTTTGTGTCCTGCGCGGTACCGATGATGCTGATGGCTGCGCTTAGAAGCAGGGCCGTTGGTACGAATTTATGGGTGAGCCGGATCATTCGTGATATTTCTCCCATAGCGAAGCTGGATTTCACGAGACTGCGAAAATTCTGTAACCGTGTGACGAAAGCGTGAGCCTCAATCCGTCCGGGAAAGTTTGTGCTGCAGCACCGATCACAAACGTCCATATATCGTGATAACCAGCACTGCTCAAGCACATGTTATGCAGGCGTCGGACCTAAGCATACGGCCTACTGTCTCCTCCACAAAATCCCTCAAAGCGCTTCTTTGCGGTGAGCAGGTTCGTGAGGTTCAGGACACAGGACGATTGGATTTATGTCTTTTATCAGGTTTTCATGCTTCACTCGTACTTCTGACAGTTGTTCGTACAAGAACCATCTTCTAGCATCAACAAAATTGATTGTGCAGATCACTTCCTCTGAAGTGATTCGGCTTAAGCCATGAGCTCAGTAGGCCATACTTCACTGAAGCAAAATCCATTCCTGCTATGGCTCATCATCAAACTTCTCGCCGCGGACAGGTGTCAGTCGCGATTAACCCAAAAATCGGTCGGAGGGAGTCATGAAAGCAACCATTGCTGAAATGGAGCCGCAGACCACAGATGCTGCCAGTCCACTTACAACAAAGCAGTTGTCTGCCGAGGAACTTCAGAAGATCAACGCCTACTGGCGCGCATGCAATTACCTGGCCGCAGGCATGATCTATCTGCGGGACAACCCTTTGCTTCGCGAACCATTGAAAAAGGAGCATATCAAGACCCGGTTGTTGGGTCATTGGGGATCAAGTCCCGGACTGAGCTTTACGTACATTCACCTCAACCGCCTGATCAAGAAGTACGATCTCGACGCCATTTTTCTCGCCGGGCCAGGCCATGGCGCGCCCGGCGTACTCGGTCCCACCTACCTGGAAGGCACATATTCAGAAATCTATCCGAATAAGGCCGAAGACCTGGAAGGAATGCGCACGTTTTTCAAGGAGTTTTCCTTTCCCGGAGGCATTGGCAGCCACTGCACGCCAGAGACCCCAGGCTCCATCCATGAGGGAGGCGAACTGGGCTACAGCATTTCTCATGCTTTTGGCGCGGCGTTCGATAATCCTGACCTGTTGGTTGCCGTTGTTGTGGGAGACGGCGAATCGGAGACCGGCCCCTTAGCAACCTCATGGCACTCCAACAAATTCCTAAGCCCGGTCCGTGATGGCGCGGTGCTGCCAATCCTCAACCTTAATGGATACAAGATCAACAACCCGACGCTATTGGCCCGTATATCGCATGAGGAACTGGAGGACCTCTTCAAGGGATACGGATGGAAGCCGTACTTCGTCGAGGGCGAGAACGTTGAAACAATGCACCAGTTGATGGCTGGAACGCTGGAGCACTGCGTGCTTGAGATCCGCAGCATTCAGGAAGAAGCACGGAAGAATGGTAAAGCCACACGGGCGCGCTGGCCCATGATCGTGCTGCGCAGTCCGAAAGGCTGGACAGGCCCCAAGGAAGTCGATGGCCATAAGGTTGAGGGTTTCTGGCGCGCGCATCAGGTACCGCTTGCGGGCGTGCGAGAGAATCCAGAGCACTTGAAGATGCTCGAAGGCTGGTTGCGCAGCTACAAGCCGGAAGAGTTATTCAACGAGAATGGGAAACTCATTCCCGAGTTGAAGGAGTTGGCCCCCGCCGGAACGCGGCGAATGAGCGCCAATCCTCATGCGAACGGCGGGTTGTTGCGCAAGGCCCTCCATCTCCCCGATTTCCGCGAGTACGCGATGAAGGTCGAAAAACCCGGGCACACGCCGGCAGAGAACACCCGCCCGCTTGGACGGTTTCTGCGCGATGTGGTGCGTCAGAACCCAATAAACTTCCGCGTCTTTGGACCTGACGAGAACACTTCCAACAAGCTGGACGCGATTTACGAGGTAAGTAAGAAGCTCTGGCTGGCTGACTACCTGCCGGAAGATGCCGATGGAGGCGAGCTGTCGCCCGATGGCCGAGTATTGGAGATGCTCTCGGAACATACGCTCGAAGGCTGGCATGAAGGCTACCTGCTGACCGGCAGGCATGGATTCTTCTCCACTTATGAAGCCTTTGTGCATGTGATTGATTCCATGTTCAACATGCATGCAAAATGGCTCGCGACCTGCAAAGCGCTGAGTTGGCGCGCCCCCATTTCTTCGCTGAATCTCTTGATTACGTCCACTGTATGGCGTCAGGACCACAACGGCTTCACGCACCAGGACCCCGGATTCCTGGACTTGGTAGTCAACAAAAGCCCGGACGTCTGCCGGATCTATATGCCGCCGGACGTGAACACACTGTTAAGCGTTGCCAATCATTGCCTGAAGAGTACGGGCTATATCAACGTGATCGTTTCAGACAAACAGAAGCATCTGCAATATCTCAGTATGGACCAGGCCATCGAGCACTGCACCAAAGGCATTGGCATCTGGCGGAATGCAAGCAACGACGAGGGTGTGGAACCGGACGTAGTGCTTGCTACCGCAGGCGACATCCCGACAAAAGAAGCATTGGCAGCGGTGGTGATGCTGCGCGAGCACTTCCCGAATCTTAAGGTCCGCTTCGTGAATGTTGTAGACCTGTACAGGCTGGTTCCGTCCACGGAGCACCCGCATGGTCTCACCGACCGCGACTTCGACAGTCTGTTCACGAAGGACAAGCCGGTCATCTTCAACTTCCACGGCTATCCATGGTTGATCCACCGTCTCACGTATCGGCGCACCAACCACAAAAACCTGCACGTTCGTGGATACAAGGAAAAGGGGAATATCAACACGCCGCTCGACCTAGCGATTCAAAACCAGATCGATCGCTTCAGTATCGCCATGGATGTCATCGACCGGGTGCCGTCCTTGCAGGTCGCCGGGGCACACGCAAAGGAAGAATTACGCAACCGGCAGATTGCATGCCAGAACTACGCATATGAATATGGCATCGATATGCCCGAGATTGAGCAATGGACATGGCCAGGATGATTTTGAGCCAATGCACTTTCATCGGCACGTCGAGTTTTGCTGACACGGGTTGGACGCGGCGAAATCGCTGCTAAAGCTTATGCCTCGTTTGGCCGTGCTATTAAGTGCTTGATTTTAAAGTGGTGGCCAGAGACGGGATCGAACCGCCGACGCCGGCCTTTTCAGGGCTGCCTAGCAAGCTAACAAAGTGGTCCGGAATCAGCGGATATCATTGAGACGATTAGCATTGCACCCTCCTCGATTTAGGATGGTTTAGGACCATTTGGGATGGTTTCGACCGTACGATGGTCTTGTATTGGTCGTGTATTGGTCGTGACGAGACAGACGAATCACCATGTTCCGATTGAGTCGCATGCAGACCTCTTCGCGGCGTACGCCCAAATAGTGCCACAAAAGTCTGATTGGCCATCAGGGCTGTTAAACGTCAACATTCCACCAACTGCACACAAGTTCCTGGCAATCTTCAATGAGTACATGGGACCTGAAGTCAACAGTAGAGGTCGAAATGTCCCTGTGGCCGGTAAACCGTCCAGTACATCACTTCCGACGAGCCGACATTTCATTACTCATCGGATCGTGATCCCCAAAATCAGCAACGACACCAGCCATTTTTGCCTCGATTCACTTAGCACGAGCCACTCGGCCGAATCGCCATTCCGGCTTCTTGCGTGGGCATGACTTGAGGTGTAGGCAGTTGGTACGCTGAAAAGCCCGCCAGGTTGTCAGCACATTCGGCGATGGTTGACGGAAGGGCTGCAACGGTTGGCGGCAATGTGGGAATTGAGGCGTCGAGCTTGGCAAAATTGAAGGCGCTCGTCATATCTCCTACAGTCGAACGACGCCACGCGGTCAGGTTCGGCACTTCGGTGCCAAATCGTGTCTCCAGAAAGCGAAGAACCGAGGTGTGATCGAACAGGTCCGATGAAACAAAGCCGCCACGGCTAAAGGGAGAGATTACCAGCATTGGCACTCGAAAGCCGAGTCCGATGGGCCCGGCTATCGCTGGGTTCCCCACAACAGAAGGGTCCGGGACCGCGGGTACAGTCACGTATTCTCCGGGAGTTCCTGGAGGAGCCGTCGCCGGAGGAACGTGATCGAAGAAGCCACCGTTCTCATCGTAGGTTGCAAACAATACCGTCTTCGCCCATGTCGCCGGATTTGCCATAAGGGCGGTGACAATCGCCGACAGCGTGTTTTCTCCAAACAGAGAAGGCGAGGGAGGGTGATCGGAGTCCACTACAGACGCGATGATCCAGGAGACCTGTGGCAAGTTGCCAGACACTGCATCAGATACAAAATCGGTTGGGAACTGAGGGCCGAAAGCATTTTGGGCAAGCTGCGATGCGGGGTCCTGGAAGTTCTTGAAATAGGAGAGAACATTATCGGAGAAAATGCCGTTCAGAATGTTCTGGTCAGGCGAGGTATAGACCTTCCACGATATGCCACGGGTCTGGAGTTGCTCGGGCATGGTTGTGTAAGTGAGCTTGCCGAAGAAGGCTGAACGGTTTGCGACCAGCGTTTGCAGCAACGGGCCGCCGTTCTTTCCGTCCGGATCGATGGATGCCGCCACGGTGTAGAGGCGATTGGGATCCGTGGGGCCGATCACTGAACAGCGATAATTGTCGCAGAGAGTGAATGCGTCGGCGATTGCGTAGTAGTAAGGAAAATCGGCGCGCGTGTAATAGCCCATCGAGAGCACCGCGTCATTGGCGTTAATGGACAGACGCGAGGTCACGAAGCCATTCATTGCTCCGCCGTTCCAACTCTGATGCTGGGGCACCCAATCGTGTGTGATGTCGTGAGTGCACGCGGCGTTCGTCTTCGTCGTGTCCAGGTGAAAGGGTAACAGTACACTTGCAGGTTCGTTTGCGGTATTTCCCGGATAGGGCTGCTGGAAAGCGGCGCTCTGATCGGAGAATCCGCGCACGCCCCGGTAACTCCCAAAATAGTGGTCGAAAGATCGGTTTTCCTGGATGAGGATCACTACGTGGTCTATGTCGGTGATCTTTGCGCATGGTGCCGGTCCCGGTGTGGTTGTTCGAGTGGCTTGCCCACCGCATCCAGAGAGGATCCCTCCTAGCATTTCTGCTGCTCCGGCTGCGACCCCAATCCTTAGCAGTTCACGGCGCGTAATTCGTGTAGGAGGCATGAAGGACTCATTGTTCCCTTAGCTTCATTTGATGCTGATTTCCCGGATCCGCAGTCGTCAGTGGGTACGGGCGAATTGACCTTTGTCGATCAATAGCGGCCCAGACTGTTTTTGGATTGCGCTTGATGACCGAGGGGGCCAAACCTGAGACCTTGACCAGAGCCAAGTCGCTTCTCCACTTCGTGGCACACGCAAAACTAGTGTCACAAATCTGATCGGCCACCAGCGCTTGTAACGTCGGCAGCACCAGCGAGTCATGCAATTGAATATAGCCGGGAGTACCTGGCGATTCGTGTCGCGCGCTCAGCGATGCCATGATTCTGCAAGGAGTTCCTGAACATATACGCTCAGACAACGGCAGCGAGCAGGTAGCCGGGAATCTACGCCACTGGCTGGAGGTCGCAGGAACAAAGACGTTGTACATCGAACCCGGATCGCCATGGGAGAACGGCGCTCAAGATCTCCGCCGGCACTTCAAGGGATGGCCTTGTATTAAAAGAGTGAGCCCCTGGGGACCCGACCGAAACGTCCAGCTTTCCGACGGAACGGCACGTCAGTGCGGTTGATGCTTAGGCGCTTCTTGACTCTCACGACGGGACAGATGTCATCATGAAAGGCATGCATACTGTCTTGGTGGCAACGAGGGCCTGCAACGTCTTGCCTATGCCTGGCATCGTCGGGTGATGGCCGACGACGTAGGCCGCGATCCGATCGGACAAGGAGACAAGCAATCACCACCCAAACGGCCGGGCAAATGCAAGGATGAGCGGCCTGCTCGGCAGATTCCCGCCGCCATCAATCTCAAATCTGTGAGCAGCTCAGCGGGCTCAGATACAGGTTCGTAATGTTGCTTACGATTTCGGCGTCGGTATTGCCAGGCTTGTGCGAGAGCTCCTTCCACGCCGGATCGCCCGAGAACGCTGCCCAATGAGCTGTCAGAGT